>JBJKSK010000457.1:0-6569 GCA_046704125.1 Desulfobacterales bacterium
CCCCAAGGCCCTGTCCCACATCACGGCAGCGGCCTCCCGCTTCCATCTGGCAGGCGGCGCCTTTGATCTGCGCATCGATTCGAAGCGGCGCATCTACCGGGTCATCGGGCAAATGGCCAGTCTTCGCTCCCGGTTGACGCGCATCCCTTACGGGGATCAGGCCATTTTTCTACGCCGGAAGGTGTTTGATCGTCTCGGAGGATTTGCCGCCATACCCGTCATGGAAGACGTGGAACTGATGCGTCGCGTCAAACAGGCGGGCCACCGCATCGTGATTTTTCCCACACCCGTTTGCACCTCAAATCGACGGTGGGTAGCCGAGGGCGTTTTCGCGTGCACCCATCGAAACTGGTGGCTGATCTCACGCTACCTGCAGGGCGCATCCCCTTACCGCCTGGCCCGCTACTACAAGCCAGGGGCTTAAAAATTGCAGGCCGCAAGCTGACAGGGCGTTTCGCAAGCAAAGCCGCGAAACGCCCTGTACCTTTTTTCAGACGCCAACCGTTTCAGAGCCGCTAATCGGCCTTTGTTTTTTTTCGCAAGCCACCGGCTGCTTTTTTACGGCTTGGCCGGCGGTTGCTTCCCGACCGGTTTAGGAGGCACGGCCTTTTCCGGTTTAATCGGAGGAAAGCGCAGTCCCACGCCCTTGAGTTCTTCGGCCACGCGGTGCCGGAGCATGCTGTAGTCGTCTTCCAAAGATGTGCCCATCACCGCGATCTGCCCTTCACTCATGATAATTCGTTGCAATTCCGGGATGTTTACCCGCGATGTGGATTTAAGATAAACCGGTTGAATGAAAAGCACACTGTGTTCAATCGGCAGGATGATCATTTTGCCGCGCACCACGGATGATCCAGCCTGATCCCAGAGAGTGAATTGCTGGGCGATGGCCGGATCCTGGTGAATCAGGGCATCGATTTGAGACGGTCCGTAAACCAGTTCACCCTTGGGGAAACTGTAAATAATGATCTTGCCGTAATCGGGGCCATCGCAGCCGCCAATGGCCAGTGCTCTGAGATTGTCCCGATCCTTGGGCAGCATCGGCAGCAGCAGCAGAAAATCCAGATGATTGGGTCTAATCAGGTCCAGAGTCAGGTAATAGGGTTTTAGCGGAACCTTGGTATCGCCTTCGATCGTTTTGGCAAAGGTCCACAGGTCCTCCTGCTGGTAAAAAACCTGCGGATCGGTCTGGTGATATTTGGCATAAATCTTCATCTGGATTTCAAAATAGTCCTTCGGGTAGCGAAAGTGAGGCCTTAGTGCGGCCGGGATTTGGGATTTGCTCTGGAAAAGTCCCGGATAGATGCGGTTGTAGGCCTCAACAATGGGATCCGTCGGGTCAAACAGGTAAAACTTGACATCGCCGGTGTAGGCATTGACTATTATTTTCACCGAGTTGCGAATATAGTTCAGCTTCATGTGGTCATACGTTTGAGGCGCCGAGTCCGGGTACCACCGCGATGTGGTATAGGCATCCACGATCCAGAATATTCCCTTGGGAGTCACCACGGGATACGGGGTTTTATCCAGCTTGAGAAACGGAACCAGGTAGTGGATGCGGTCTATGATATTGCGCCGCATCAGCACTTTGCTGTCCGCGTTGAACTTGGTGGAAAAAAAGAAATTGCTGTCATTGAAATAGAAGGCGAACATAAACTTGCGAAAAAGCGACGAGATGGACATGCCTTCCTCGCCCTGATAATCGGCCATCACGTTGTTTTGCCCCCTGGGATAATCCATTTCCCCGGCCTGGTTGGGGGCAACGATCCAGGGGTACTTCCCCAATCCATAGTAGATCCTTGGCTGACGGGTGTCTAGCCCATAGTCCGATTGCGGTGGAATGCTGTGGATAAACCAGGTGAGCGGGTCGCCGCCGACCTGGCTGGCGGGGGTCATGACAACACCAATACCGTGAGTGTAGGTCAAATGTTTGTTGACCCAGGTTTTGGACATGGAAGGCAATTTGGCGTAATCCATCTCGCGCGCCGAGAGAAAGACCTGCTGATAATTGCCGGCCACGTCATAGCGGTCCACATTGACTTCCGGGAAAGAATAATAGGTACGCAATTCCTGAAGTTGTCTGAAAACCGTGTCCAGGGTTTCGGCGTCCCAGACCGGAATATTGCGCAGCACGGGACTGGCCTGTCTAGCGGTATATTTTAACGGAAAGCGCTGGTGGCGGAAATCGCGGATAATCACGTGTTTCAGGTCGTAGGCGTTTAGCGTCGCCTGAATGTTTTTGGTTATATAGGGCTTTTGCTTTATGATCTCGTTGGGCTTTACGATGTAGTTTTCAACCAGTTGCGGCAGATAGGTCGAATAGCGTGCCGCCAGGACCATGGCCAGAAAGACGACACAGGTGACAAACGTTTTGTATCCTTTTCGAAACTGGATGAGCACAATGAACATGACCGCCGTGGCACCCAGAAGCACCAGTGCCCCCCAGATAAAGGGCAGGATCACCCGCATCTGCACATAACCGGGCCCAAAAAAAAGTGGCACGTTGGCGGTGTTGTAGACCAAGGCATAGCGCTGGAGCATGAAGTCCCAGATTTCAATGGAGAAAACGATTAAAACCAGGATGCTCAGATGCCACTTGGCGCCGCGGCCGAAGTGAAACACGTGCCGGGTCCGCAACCGGTTCTTGGCCATATAAAGCAGGAACATACCAACCAGAAGAATGACAAAGGCGAAAAGCAGTCGGCGTTCCAGGAGTCTGTAAATGGGATAGGAGAACAGGTAAAACGAGACATCCCGGCCAAAAACGGTATCCGAAACCCCAGTGGAGCCACCGAAAATGAAAAAAAGAAAACTTTCCCAATGGCGGTAAAGCGGCATGGCCAGAGGAATGCTGATGGCCAGGGAAAGCGGCGCGAAAAAGAGCAGGGACCCGGTTTGAAACGCCTTGTAGATGTGCTTATAGTGTTTGGCAGGGCCCTTGTCGGCAGTCGGGGCCACCCCTTTGAGGAATCGGGAGGCAATCCAGAAATTGAGAAAGAATATGCCGAAAAATAAAATCGAAACCAACAAGAAAATAATGTAAGGATAAAGCAGCCGCTGCCAGAAGTAAAACTCATATCCCAGCGACCCGAACCACCAGATATCGATCAGCACGTCATCAAAAATCAAGGCCAGAGCCCCCGCCACGACGACAAGAATGACCGACACAATCGCCCAGACAAGCAACCGCCTGAACTTTTTCTGGTGAACTTGTTTATTCGTCATAATCACCTGCGCTTTCAACGATAAAAATTGGGGTCAAATCTTGAATAGTGAATTAAGCTCATCCAGTTTTTCTCGAAAGCCACGATCCTTGCCTAACCGGTCTATGGTCAAAGAGATTCGCCGGCTGATCAAAGAATAGCTGACACCGAAAAGCTCCCCAATTTCATGGTTTCGATGTGCCCCGATTTGCCACAACAGATAAATCATCAGATCTCGCATCTCAAGATCCCGACCCCTAATTCGTCTTGCCTTGCGGATATGTTCCAGATCACAGTTTAGGAAAACAGCGGCCTTTTTCAACACATCCAGTGGTTCTGTCTCGCGAAGCGCCTGGCGTTGTTGGGGCAGCTCCGGATCCGGAGCCGACCCCAAACGGCTTCCGGTGATTCTTTCGACAAAAGCCTGGCTACCAAAAAATAACCCGTGGCGTAGATTTTCCCAAAAATGTTCCTCCTCGCTGGCATAGGCCTGCACTATCCGGCGATAGGCTCCCTGCGGGTCATCGCCGCCGGCCTGTGCCAAAATCAGTTCCTGTTCCAGCCATGGTGGCGCCTTTTTCCGATAGGCATAGGCCGGATAGCTGCTCCAGGGGTAATCCGCCAAGCGCTCTGTGAGCCCGGCGCGAACTGGATTGCGGTGTATATAGCACGAAAGTTGAAAGAGGTGGGCGTCATTTTCCACGAGGATGCTTTTAAACCGTCCTTGGAACAGGTGGCCGACCCGAGCATTTCGATAGTTGAAACCCACGGTATAGGTACACCCTATCCAGTGCATGGCCCGAGATAGGTTGGGCTTATCGGTTTGGATCAAAAGATGGTAGTGGTTTGGCATCAACACATAGGCAAACACCGATATATCGAAACGCTCGGCCATGCGGCCTACCGTGTCGAGAAAATGGAGACGGTCGTCCCAGGTCAGAAACACGTCCTGTTTCTTGTTTCCCCTGGACAGCACATGGTAGAATGCCCCCGCATATTCTAGGCGCCACTGTCGTGCCATATCACGCTATCTTTAAGGATGAATCTGCCTTGCCAAGGCTCTTATTCACTATTCAAAATTTGATCCCCTTCAAATTATTGATTACCGCTATGCCGTTAGCTTAATTGGGCATGCTTTGTCAAGGCTCTTATTCACTATTCAAGATTTGACCCTAGTCGTTAACGCTCTTTAATTATTATGTTTTGATCCAAGGCGGTTGAAACAATCGACTGGACGAAACTGGCCACATATCCGGGTCGCCAAGACGTTGAATTCTCTTTTTCCGGTATATACCTCCATAGCTCCCGGCCATTTGTTCCTCAAGGTATTGAGCAATGGCCTGCAACTCAAGGGCATCGATCTTTCATCAGCCATTTTGGAAGAACGAGAGACAGCGGTATGAAAGTCTTGGTGGATTCATCCGCTCTTGCCAAACGACATGTCTGGGAGTTTGGCAGCGAAAGGTTGGATCGACTTTTACAGAATGCCTT
This sequence comes from Desulfobacterales bacterium, assembly GCA_046704125.1. GTDB lineage: Bacteria > Desulfobacterota > Desulfobacteria > Desulfobacterales > JBJKSK01 > JBJKSK01. The sequence continues at coordinate 4,695 of JBJKSK010000457.1, forward strand.
TGAGTTGGCTCTCTGCATCATTTTGATTCCAGAAATTCTCTCCGGCTTGAACAGACGCGTTCGGGAAGGCGTTTTGGATATAAAGAACTAAAACGCGGGGGCTTCATACTGAATTTTTTGACCGACCCGAAAATGATTGAGCCAGCCCTTCCAGCTTACAGATGCCTTTCACTGTCTCTCAGGCGGAAAAGCGCAAGCGGGAGCGGTTCGACAGGTATCCCCTGAATATTTCCACGATGGCGTGATTTGCCCAGTATCAGGCTATGAGGGTACTTGCCAAGCTGCTTGAGATCCTTTGGTCTGATTTGATGGGTCCATTTTACCTCCACCGGCCAAAAACGGCCTTTATCGATAAATGCTACATCGACTTCCCCTTCAGCTTTTATATAATATGTTGGAAAATGTCGCCGGTAGTGGGTTGCCACACAGGCTTCCACCATTCTGGCGACCCATCCCTGATCGGACACGGCCGGTATAAGCTGCCGATTAAACGATCTTGACTCGGAGCGATCCAGCTTCTCACGGCATGGAACACAAACGGGTCGGCAAACATCACCTTACGCGCTTTCTTGGGCGCAGCAGCAAGTTTATCTTCCAACAGGGCGGGCTGAACAAAGACCGCGTCCATTGAAGCAAGCAGAGAGACATAATCCGATACTGTTTTGGGATGATCGATGGAAAGATCGCGCGACAAAGCGTTCCATGTTACCTGGCTTCCGTATCGTTTTATCACGGCCTCCAGGATTTCACGCAGGTAATGCTCCTGCTTTCCTCTCTTTAGGACATCGCCTCGTATCCAGTCGCTGTATGTCGCCAAGGTAGCGGGCATAATCCGGTTATGCGCGGCCATATCGTTGATCGCAGTTAAAAAACCGCCGTGCACAAGGTACTCATTGAACGCTTCAAACAGCCGGTCGATCATGTTCTCGGCCGGTTCGGCCCGAAAATTTTCGATCGTCTCCAGCTCGTTTTCGGAAAACCGTTTTTTCAACCGAACGGTTTCTGAAAAATCCAGCGGATACAGGTGAAAATCCACGACATCCGCCCGTCCACGACGTCCCGGAAACCGCATACGGGCCTCTTTGAGGATCACCAGATCGGATCCGGTCAAAAAAAGGGCGGTATCATCAATCATACCGCTATCGGCAAGGTACTTGATGCCTTTGTCCCAGTCGCGAATATAGGTCACCTCGTCAATCATGAGGTAGTTCAACCCGGTGGATCCCATTTCGCCAAGGATCTCCGTGACCAGCCGGACCAGAGAGTGATGGTCGTCGATAAGCTCCCCGGACAAGTAAACGATCCGTTCCCGCGCAATGCCCGCCTGGAGCAGTTCCCCCATCCATTGTTTTATCAGGGTCGTTTTGCCGACCTGGCGGCCGCCTCCAAGGGTAAAGATACCGGCCTGGTCACGCGGGAACGAATCCAACAGATCTGAACGATAAACCAGCGGTTGCTGCCGCAGCCGGTTTAAATGGGGATCCCTCGTTTCAAAAGCCGCGGCATTTTCGAAGTGCGTATTATGAGGAAGAAAACGAATGTCCATGGCTCCTTTGGCCTTTACCAAGCGCGATTTATAATAAACGACTAAATTTATTCATTAGGCATTGCCTAAATTTAGGTAAGAATATTATAAATCATCATTTCAGCATGTTGTAAAGGTAAAAAAGGAGATTGAGCTGCCAGGAAGATGGATAGAAGGTCTCAGGAAAGGAACCCAAGGAATGCCACACCCTGCTTTTGAGCCCACATATTCCCCGAATTTTCCTGTGATAATGTCCAAGAACTGGCCACATATCCGGGTCGCCACGACGTCAAATCCTTTTGTTTCCGGCATACACCTCCATAGCTCCCGGCCATTTGTTCCTCAAGGTG
>JBJKSK010000458.1:0-3064 GCA_046704125.1 Desulfobacterales bacterium
CCGGGAATGGTCGGCGCCGCCCGTTGCCTTCCCGATGTCGTGGAAAAGAGCCGCCCACAGCAGCAGTTTGCGCCGGTGGACCTCCGACCACAGCTTGCCGCACAGGGGATCTGCGCTGTCGTCCTCAGGTTTTCCGAATCGCTTGATGGCCTGGACGGTCCGGATGCAGTGCCGGTCCACCGGGTAAAGATGGTAGGCATCGTATTGAATCCGGTTCACGATACCGCTCATCTCGGGAAAATAGCTCACGAGAAAGCCCGTGCTGAGCATCTCGCTGAGCACGCTGAAGGTCGGGGCCATGGTCATGAGAATCCGCTCGAAGGATTTGATTACCGTCGCCGAGGCGCGGAAGCTGTCGTCGACCAGGTGCGAAAAATCCGATACGAGCCTTTTGGCCTCGGCGCTTAGCGGAATTTTGAGCCTGGCGCTTTCCTCAAAGATTTGCATCAACAGCTCAGGGGCTTCCAGGATGGCTTCCGGAGAATTAAAATGCAAGGTATCCTTGACCACATGCAACCCGTCCACGACATTTTTCCACAGCCGCCGGATGCGGGAGGCCGCACGCCGTGGCCGGGCCATCTCGTAGAGAAACATCTGGTGCTGATGTTTGATGAAGGCCATCTGTCCGTGCAGTTCTCCCATGAGCCGCTCCACGGGCTGCTGGCCGCGGTCCGGGCGGTAGCCCATGCTTTCGGCCAGAGACAGCTGATGCTCGAAGTGCAGTTGATCGTATTTTCGGTGGACGAGCCCGTGCAGCCGGCTGCGCACGTTCCAGATAAAGTCCAGAGCACCGGTGAGCGACTCGTATTCGCTGTTGGACAGCAGGCCCAGATACTCCAGGTCCCTTGGCTGTTTCAGGTCCAACTTGATCCGGGCAATCCAGAGCATGGTGTGGTAGTCTCGGAGCCCGCCCTGGCCCTCTTTTAGGTTTGGCTCCAACAGGTAGGAGCCGTCTCCGAAAACCCCGTGTCTGGCCAAGTTGGCGGCTACCAGCCAGGAGATGATTTTGGATGCCCGGTGCCGGATCACCTTTTCGCGCACCCGGGTGACCATCTCGGTATAAAGCGGTGACATGCCGCAGATAAATCGGGCATCGAGCAACGGGGTGAGTATCTCAAAGTCTTGGGAAGCCAGGGAGATGCAGTCTTTGATGGATCGGGTAGCATGTCCCACCTCCAGCCCGGCATCCCAGAGCGGGTAGACGACTTCCCGGATCAGTGCCTTGGCTTGGGGGTGAATGGCGTTTTTGAATAAAAACAGCAGGTCCACATCGGAGGCCACGCATTGCTCGGCCCGCCCGTAACCGCCCAGGGCAATGATGGCGTAAGGATTTTTGCTGATTCCGATCCGCGGGCCGACCTGGCTGGCCTCGAAGCTTTCTCTGAAATAATCGTCGAGCAGCCCGGCATGCTGGCGGTGAAAGGCCGGCGCACGGCCTTGCAGAAACTCCTGGAAAAGCAGTGCCCGCTTTTGCTTCAATGTCTCCACGGCGCGATCGAATCGTTTGTTCATATCCAGCATGTCGTTGGCAGGCCATGACGGCCCGGGTTTTGTTTCTTTCGGTTCAGCGTTTAGGCGCAAACAGCATAGCTGCAAGGCCTATGCCACAGAGCGGATAAACAGCGAAAGCAAATGAAATCATATGATATACAAGAAAAACCAAGACTGCGCGGGAAGAAAAAAGGAAAACATAATTGTCGTTTTCCACCGATTTGAGGGATTTCGAGTTACAAAATTGTAATTCAAGAGGGACTGGTTGCGCAAAGAGGCCGTGGATATCCCGGTGCGCTGAAATCCGGCAGCCTCGCGGTCCTTGGACAATGAAACGTCATGACAAATTTGTCAGTCTAAAAAGCAGCTCCCCGCGGATGCGGAACCGGTTCAGGGATGCCGCGGCGATCGTTTGTAAAGCCCTTGCCGCGCGTCTGGCCGGCCAAGGGCTACACCCGCATCTTGGCAGCGATTTTTTCCGGCTTTTTCTCGATACGCCGATAGCGATGGATCGCTGATTTGGCCATACGGGCCAAGATATTGGACAGATCCGACAGGTTCCAGACAGAAAGAAAGGATTCCGAGGTTAAAAGGTGATCGCTGATTTGATAATAAGGCTCATCGCCGAATTTGAGGGCGACGTCCTGATAAGCAAAGTCCATTTTCCCCGCAAACACCTTCTGCAGCAGCTCGGTGACGGTATAAGCGAAAAAATTCTTAACATCCTCTGTGGATTCCGCCAGATTGAGTCTTTGACGGTAATCGGGCTGGAGTTCATTTTCGATCTTGGTGAAGGAAAGCTGTTTTGCCATGGTCTGCCTCCTTGGTGGGGGTTGCTGCCACGCCTGAAAATTCAACGCGGTGGCAAACGCGCAAAGGGAAACAACCGGCAGCCAGTGGGAGCATCAGAAGCGGGAAAGGGCTCAGGCAAGCAGAGTGGCTCAGGGCAGATGATGGCCGGCAATCCGATCCCGCCATTGGCCCCGGATGAAATGCAGCATACCAGAGCCGGCCCGGCGCTGCAACGAAAACCCCTACCCGAGAAACGATTCCCAGATTTTGGCCACAAGGGTTTTCTCTGCGGCGAAACGGTCTCTGGACACGCGACTGGGCAGGTTTTCCAGGCTGAGCCGGTGGGCTTCGGCGCGAAACGCGAGATAGGATTTTTTGAGGAAAAAAGCCGTCTCGTCGGCCACGACCCGCTGGCGGGACAAGGTCTGCAGGGTGCGCACCACATCGGTGAAGCGGGTCAACGCCGGGCAGGCGTGCGAATACCGCAAAATCATGTATTCCACGAGAAATTCCACGTCTACCATGCCGCCCCGGTCTTGTTTGATGTCAAAATGATCCGGGTCGGGGGAAACCAGTTGCTTTCGCATCCGCTCGCGCATGTCAACGACCTCCGCACGCAACGCTTCCGGGTCCCTGGGCCTGGACAGCACTTCTTGACGAATCCGTTCAAACTGGTTTCCCAGGGCGGGATCCCCGCCCACGGGACGGGCCCGGGCCAGGGCCTGATGTTCCCAGGTCCAGGCCTTTTCCCGCTGATAGTCACCGAAGGCATCGATATGGC
>JBJKSK010000459.1:0-7222 GCA_046704125.1 Desulfobacterales bacterium
TCCAGTAGCTGGATGTCCACAATCTCTCCGTTGGCATTGAGCTTGAAACCCACATACTGGCCCGCTTGAAATTCTGAGGCCATCCCCGGAGACGCCAGTCGGTGTCCGCTGTCATCGATGATGACGACCTTATCGCCTACCCGGTCAATGAAACCCTTTCCTGAAAAGCTCTGGCTTGCGGCGCTTTGACCCGCGGCTCCCGGAGCCAAGGCATGAACCGAGGGGGAGCGGGGGGTTTTGGCCGCGGCGTTTCCCACCGGCAGCCATAATAGGACAGCCAGCAATATCAGCACAAGCGGGGTGCTTCGGGGGTGGACAGACATGGTGATTCTCCTTAAAATGGCCATGGTTCATGAAAGCAACCGGTCAATATTTCATCCAGTAAGTCACCCCTGCGGGAATGCTGGGGACCGCCTCCTCGGTAGGTGTGCCGGAGGAACTGTTGAACAAGAGGAAGGTGGCCGATGATCCTCCCAGTTCAAGCGGTGCATACAGCATTGAACTCATGGTTTGAGCCGATGGCACGGCGGTTTGGCCGTTGCCGAGATTGAGGATGTCCAAACCGTTGACCTGCTTATCGCCGTTGAGGTCAAACTGTGGATTCGGAGCCCTTCCCCCGGTGCAGGCATCGAGCATGTAAACAACGGAAGTGCCTCCCGGGGAACACGGAGTGCCCGATGGAATGGTAGAGACAAAGACCCCCACGCCGTTTCGGATGCTTGGGTCTTGGGTCAGCCGTTCGCCAGATTCCGGCAGGTCGACATACCATCCGACATTGGTGCCGGTATCAGTTTGCGGATTGTAGTAAGCAATCGCATTGTCCGAAAAGACAATATAGTTTCCACTGTATGTGGTGGGGGTCTGTTGCAGCAAGGTCAATCCGTTCGCGTTTGTCGTCAAATTGGAGTTTGAGACCAAATTGGACAGGGTGCCATCGGCGTTGCGGGACCCGTAATACAGTCCCGTGGGATCTTTCTGCTGCTTCACCCATGCCGCGCTCCAATCCCAGATGCCGTATAACGATTGAACGGTGGTGTCGGACAAATCCGAGGTACCCAGATATTGCCCGGTTCCGAACAAAACCATATAACCGCCCACACTGGGGTCGCATGGCGACATGACATCCGGTGAAACCGTGATCGGCTGAACTTGGCCGGACGCGTTTACTGCCTTAAACAGAGGCTCGGGTGTGTTTCCATTGGCAAAAGCCACCTTCCAGCTGGAAACCGTGGCTCCGGTGAAGTCAAATTTCCAGAGGTCGCCCTGCAGATCTCCCGCATACACGTAGTCGATATATCCGTCGCCGTCCACGTCAATGGCCGCCGGTGTGGACAAACCGTTGCAATTAGAAACTCCGGTATGGATTTTGTCTATGAGCGCGCCCGTGGTGGGATTAAGCACATACAACACGGCTTCCCCGTTGACGCTGTCGTAACCATTTCCAAATATCACCACCCATCCGGCGGCCTTGGTATCCACAATGTAGGCCCGACTATAGGAATACCCCATGTCGTTGTCGGTGGTGCCGTCCGCAGGGTATTGCCAAAGAAACATGCCTGCTGCCTGAGATTCGGTGCTTGGGTTCGGATTGGTGACATCGAGACAGAAATACCCTTTTCCGCCTCCGCTGAGGCCGTCCACCAGAATATCTTCCGGCGAAGCGCTCGTGCCAATATTTTGGATATAGGGAGTGTTGTCCACGTAGTATTGATGGCTGTATGTGGGACTGGTCAAGAGGTTCAGGTTGGGAAAGACAAGGTTTGGCACAAAAGCAAATAGTTCGCTTCCGGTGCTGGCGTCGAAAGCATGCAGCATGCCGTCGTTTGCGCCGACGTAGACAACATTGTTAAAATTTACCGGCGCGCAGTGGACAATATCCCCCAGCGGCCCGCTCAAGGTCCGAAACGGGCCGCCTTGGGACGTGCTGTATTCGGGGTCGCCACGCAGGGCTTGGACCATCTCTTTGGCTGTGGTCGCATTGGAACTCAGATCCGCTTGCTGGGCGGCACTCAGGCTGTCGTATTCGAAAGGGATTCCCGAGCCGCCCGTTGAGGTGAAGATAATCCGCTGGTTCCAGGCAACGGTTGAAAGCTGATTGGCCGCCGACCACTGAGGGGATCCTATAGCGCCGCTGACCGGGTCAACCGGCTCGGCCACCAGATCGCCAAACCAGTTGCTCGAATTGTATGTTCCCTGGTAAATCACCGTTCCGGTTTGAAGCGATACCGAGTTGGCGGACAGAGACGCTGCTGATCCAATCCGGTTTTGAATGTTTTGCTTGAAGGTCAAAAGCGCGTTCACGACATCCTGCGGGCTGGACGCGCTGAGGTACTGGCCCCTGCCGTTAATGGCGGCATGCCACAGGTCATCGGTCTTTTCCGGGTCGGAAAGGCCGTCATCCGGGTTGAAGGTGGGCCACGTCGGGCAGTCGCCGGAAGGGCAGCTCGAATAGCTTGCCGGGTCTAGGGTCCCTGTCAAGCCAAACGAAAACGTATAGGTCACCGCGTGCTGCGCCGTGTTCGAGTCGTAGGCGTTGGTTGGCACGTCGTTGGCCAGCGAGGTGTTCAAGTCGGTTTCATAATAATACATCGCAATGTCTGCCAATGAGCCGGAAACCTCATCCCCGAACTTGCCGCAATTCCAATTGCCGCAATTGTCGCCGTCTATATTGGCGTCCATTTTAGTGTACAGCTGTGACGGCGGGTTGTACTGATTCGATGAGAGGTCATCGTTATAATAGCCGTCTGTGGTAACGATGATAAACGCCTGCTGGCAGCTGCCGCCGTTTTCACTGGTAAAATAAGGATACGAGGTGCTATCCGTGTTCGTTGGATAGGAGCTGGGAAACAGGGTGCCAGTGCCGGTTGTTCCATTGGCATTTATTCCCATGAGGTAATCCCCGACCGTTATCAGCCCCTCTCGCAGCGGCGTGCTGCCATTTGCATGCGCTTTATACAGCAAGGTCAATAATTGACTGGTATCGTCAGTGTACGTGCCGTTGATCGTGGCCTTTACCGGCAGGGCGTTTGTTCGGACCCCATTGTTGTCGTTAATCGTGTAAAGGCCGATTTCCACGTTGGACATTGTGGTGATCACATTGGCTATGGCGCCTATGGCCGTGAACATCCGCCGCCGGTAATAAGAGTACCAGTTGGCAAAGTTCTGGCGTTCCTTCGTATAGTCTCCCTGGGCATAGGTCCCGGCCGTGATCGTGGCGATTTCGGCCGTTGTGGCCGGAGTAAGGCCGGTGATTATGCTCAAGCTGTTTCCGGTGGAGCTGTCGATCATGGTGCCGGTGGTGACCTTGTAGTAGGAAAGCTGGCTGTCAACGGTTACCAGAAATGTCCCGCTGCTGTTCTGAACGAAATAATGGGCATTGGGAATTGTGATAGGAGTGCCACCCGTCGGCAAAAACCTGACGGAGTCTGCGCTGACTGTTTGGGTGCCATAATAATACGAACTGGGGGTAAAGGACATCGATACTGTCCCCGTGCCGCTGCTAAAAGTCTGGTTTGAAGCAATTTGGACCCATTGTCCCGAGTTGTACCTCTGGTTGACATTTACCGTAGTCGATCCCACGGCGTACTGCGCAGTGGAATAGCCTCTGCCACCTTCATACCAGACATATACGTCATAGGTCTGCGTCGGGGAAAGGTCGGAGGCTGTCCATGTGGCTTTGCACGCGCTTGTAGATGTATAGTAGGTGCCGTTGTTATATCCGCCTGAAGATGAACTCCAGGTGCCCGTATCTTGAAAACCCGTTGCGGTACCCACGACAGTGCCACCTGAACCGTACGCCCAGGTCATGAAGGTGGAGCTGAGGTTAAACGTCGGGCTGGCGTTGACTGGATTCGACCTCGGGTTGTCGGGGTCGGCGGGAGACAGGGTCGGCCAGGGAGCATAGTATACGGAAGGGTTATAGTACAGGCTGTTGTACCCGGACCACTGGGATTGCCAGTCCACTCTTTCTGATGAGGGAATATAATAGCTATTGCTATAATTGTTGTCCCCCGGGTTGTCAAAAACATAACCACCCCCGTCACTGTTGCTGGAGGCATTGAAAGTGCCATCATATTCTGGAGTGATGGTTTCCCAGTCCATCGATCCCGAATCGTCGACGCAAAACATGATAATCGCCGGGGCTGAACTTTGCATGGCAGCCAGCGGGGTTTGGGAAATGCCCGGAGAGCCGGTGCAGTCCGCAGCAACCGCCGGGAATCCACTGGTCAGCAGGCATAAGCCCAGAATCCCCAGACACATAAAAATTTTCTGATAGCCTGCCGCATAAAGATGCCAACGTGTAGCTTCCATTGTGCTCACCCGCCTTTTCACGATACGGTTCTAGAATTTCTTTCTGATGCCCATGGCTATGGTAACAGACCCGTATGTTGCCGATTTGTAAATGGCGACCACTTTCCCTGAACGCCATCTGGGAGAGGTCACCTTCAGCGAATTTCCCGGGGCCGTCTGCCACCCCACAAAATAGTAGCGCAACGGATTGGCTGCCGTTTCCCCGCGCTGGGCAATAATCGCGGCCGCGGCCGTAGGTGTGGAGTTGCCGTTGACAACGGCGGTTTGGGTCGGAATGGCTGAATTGGCGTTGGTCAAAACCATCTGATCGGGGTTTTGGTTGAATGTCAGATCGCTTTGAATCCAGGATATCCCTCCACCCGGGACGAGAAGGGCCGGATTGCTCTGGTCTAAGATCCATCGCACGGCTTCCCCTGCGGCGGCCTCGGCCATTTCCTCGTTTTGCAGGGCTATTCCCGTGTTTCTGACAATATAGGATTCCGTCAACGACATGTTGGTGGCCGTTACGCTGCCAACGGTCAGCAGGGCCAAAAGAAAGAGGGCCACCAGCATCGTCGATCCCTTTTCATTGCAGAGCATTTTCTTGCCACTAATGCGGCGCGACCATCGCATCATTTCCGCTCCTTCATCCGGCTGTGCTTTTCAGCCAAATTTTGACTAGTTGTGTCGTGGCCAACACATTGTTTGCGGTCGGTGCTTGCCCCAGCGGTGTCACTTGGATCGTAATGGTCTTGGAAACCGTCACATTGGCCGGCGGCGGATTGGTAAAGGTGTTTGCCACCTGGGGCAGCGGGTCATCGTCGACTACGGTCCACCAAATCGTGTACCGCGCGGATTTGGTGCTGTCGGAATGCTGGCCGGCCGTAAGACTGGAATCAAAATTGAATAAAGTGGTATAAAACGGCAATCCCTGAAGAAACTCCATTTCCTGTTTTGCCAGTGTCTGGGCCACCGTTTTCTGGCTTGAATCGTTGCTTGTGCTAAAGGTCTTGATTTGCAGGGACATCACCGCCATGAAGCCGATGGCAAAAATGGCCATGGCACACATCACCTCGATCAAGGAGAAGCCTGCGGGGGGCCGGCCCTGTGGTTCGGGTCGACTTATTTTCTTCCCCCATCTCTTGGATGGTGCTGTTTTCATGGCTACATTCCTTTTGCCAGGTTTCGGCAGTCAACGGTGGTGGTTAGCCGAATCCGGGGAAATGAATCGTTGGGTGCCGGCAAAATGACGGTGCCTTGTTGATTCTTATAGTTTGTCGTGTCCTTATAGGTCTTCATAAGGCCTCGCAGCTGATGCCCGGCCCGGGCCACAATGGTAATCTGAACCTGACTGATGGTGTTCAAAAGGTTATTGGGCACCGGGGTGGGAATCACGTTGCCGCTGCTGTCCAGGTACACGAAATTCAAGGCGTCTATATTCGGCGCCAGAATCTGTGCTGCGCTGCTGACGCCTTCGGGGCAGGATTCGCGGACCAGATTCCATGCGGTACCGTTGACGATATTGTCGTTGATGCCGTCTCCGTTTGCATCTTGATCCAGATAATACGTAATATTTTCATCCGCGTCCGCGCATTTACCGTCCGGATAAACGTCCTCTTCGGGATTATCGACGACACCGTCATGGTCGTTGTCGATGCCGTCGTGCTGTCCTCCCGTGATGTCTCGCGTAAACTGGAGCCGCGCCTGATCGGCGACCAGAATTTGCGGATAGTTGGGATCCGTCCAGGGCGTGGCGGCGTTTTGGGGCGTGATACCCAGAGGATTGCAGCCTGCCGTCTCGATCTCCTGTGTCATGAGCACCACCGCGGCCCGGAGCCCCTGCATCATCTGAACCGAGGCTTCCTGACCGGCCTGGTCTTGGGCCTGTGCGGTGACCATCAGGTATATGGCGGCCATCAGAACCGATGAGATCGCCAGGGCGATGACCAGCTCCAGGAGCGTCATCCCTCGCGAATTTGCTGTTTGGGTGTTTTTTGCAAAGAAGCCCATCTTAACTCCCCATCTGGATGGTTCCGGGCAAATCGACCGTTATCTGCTGTGTCTTGGCGTTGGATCCGGCCAGAACCAGGCTTCCCGATGAGGTGGCAGTCCCCATTCCGGTAAATCCGATCCAGGCCGCACCGCCGAACGAAACGGATGAAAAAGTGATCCCGCTCGGCAAATTGCCGGTCCACAGGCTTGTATCTGTCGAGGCATCATATTGGTTGTTTAGATTCTTATCGATAAAGACACGATAGGATTGGTTTGCCGTATCAAAAGCAACCAGGACATTGGCGTTTTCCTTGACGGCACGCAGCCTCGCATTCTGCAGATCGGAAAAAACCTGGTCGGATGCTTCGACAAGCGCTTTATTCTTCAGCCATTGGAGAAAGGGCGGCGTGGCAAATGCCAGCACGATGGCGACAATGGCAATGACGGTCATTAATTCAATCAATGTAAAACCGGATTTGTTCCGCACGGCAACTCCCATAGTTCGAACCCAAGAAGAAGTTGGTTGAAGTTTTATCGCCTGTCTTATTACATTCGTGACGGCTCACAACGTTATTTTAAGCAAAGAGTGTGCCGCAGCAGGCAGGCTCTCTCTCACTATGTTAAAAACAGAAAAATCATTATAAAATAAATATGATACCGAAATATTGGGGACGCCGTAGGCGTTTGCATGCCTTTTTGAAAAATCTCAATTTAAACCATCTGAACGGGCTTCTTAAAATTTTTTAATACAAAATATTGTGGGTTTAAAAAATGAAATACTATATATTGGATAATATTGCGGAAAAAACAAAAAAATTGCAATGTTGCGCACGACGAGAAGCAAATCGAGGTGGCCGAGGCTGGAGCGGGGGGGGGGGAAATCTCGGCGGCCCCGGCCGGGCATAAGGGGGGTGATTCGCTCATATGGATCATGAAACGA
>JBJKSK010000460.1:0-3130 GCA_046704125.1 Desulfobacterales bacterium
GGTGATCACCGTGCGCCCCAACACTTCGTTGATGCTGCGGTTAAAAATATCCGCGGGGCTTTGCCGGCGTCCCGATCGCCGCATGGTTTCACGAATTCGGTCAAACACTACGACGGTGTCGGTAAGCGAATACCCGGCCAGGGTGAGCAGGGCCGTCACCACCAATAGGGTGATTTCCTTGTCCAGGATATAAAACAGGCCTAAAACCGCTAGAATATCGTGAAAAGTGGCCACAGCCGCCGCCAGACCGAAGCGGCGGTCAAAGCGCCAGGCCAGATACACCACAAATCCAACCAGAGAGATCAATATGGCGATAAACGCCGCATGCTTCAAATCCTTGCTTACCGACGGACCGACGGCGGCCTTGCTCACTATTTTCAAATGCTGCTGGGGCAGATCCCGGGACAGCACTTCGATGATCTGGTTGGCCACGGTACCGGTCTTCTTTTCCGCACGTTTCACCCGGACCATGAGCATGTTTTTGCTCGGAACGTCCTGTAGTTCATAGCCCAGGACATGGTTTCGATCCAGTGCGGCGCGGATGGGTGCCAGGTGAATGGGCGTTGAGGATTTAAACACCAGCATGCTACCGCCGGCCAGATCCACGCCCAGGTCGGCTTTGCCCCGTTCAATTTGTACGATGGCCACGATGCCCACCAGCACCATGATCCCGGAAAACATAAAGGCGACTTTGCGCCAGGCCATGAAATCGATGTTCGGGGTATCGAAGAAATGAAAAAATCGCAGCTTCTTGAGCCGGCGATTGAAGGTCAGCGAGTCGTAAACACCCTTGGTGGCGTACAGGGCGGTATAAAGGTTAAAAATGATGCCCAGGCTCAAGGTGACGGCAAACCCCTTGATGGGGCCGGTGCCAAAGAGAAACAGCGCCACGGCCGTAATCAGGGTCGTGACGTGGGCGTCTACGATGGTCCACAGCGCGTTGGCATAGCCGTTGTCCACGGCGGAGCGAAGCGATTGTTTTAAGGCGAGTTCTTCGCGCATGCGCTCATAGATCAGCACGTTGGTATCCACCGCCATGCCGATAGACAGCACGATACCTGCCAGGCCGGGAAGGGTTAATGTCGCCTGCATCAGAGATAGGGCAGCCATCATGAACACCAGGTTGAGCAGCAGTGCGGAGCTTGCGATCACCCCTGAAAACCGGTAGATGAACAGCATGAAGGCCACCACCAACAGGAATCCGAAAATCGCCGCATGCAGGCCCTCATGGATGGAATCCAGTCCCAGGGAAGGCCCTACGGTGAGGTTTTGCACGATGTCCACGGGTGCCGGAAGCGCTCCGGCCCGCAAGACGATGGCCAGATCGCTGGCCTCTTGGGTGGTGAAGGATCCCGTGATTTGCGCCTGACCTCCGGAAATCGCTTCCTGAATGACCGGTGCGGATCGCACCACATTGTCAAGGATGATGGCCAGTCGATGACCGACGTTTTCCCTGGTAATTCTTTCAAATATCCTGGCTCCCCGGGGGTTGAAGGTCAACGACACATGCGGCTCGTTGAATGTGCCTCCAATTTCCACGCGGGCGGAGCGCAGCAAGTCGCCAGTCATCAACGTCTGGTTTCTTAACAGAATCGGTGCAAAGGTCACCAGCTGCGTGTTCGGGTCGGTATGTTTTTCGATGTAGACCGCATCCCCGGGGGGAATCTGGCCCCGAAGGGCTGCATTGAGTTGTTCATGGGTATAATTGGGTTTGAGCCGGCCGGCGGCGATGGCCTCCTGGATCAAACCGGAAAGATTGATTTGCCCGGGGTTGGGATCCACAAGCTTGAATTGCAGCTGAGCGGTTCTGCCGATGAGTTCAATGGCCCGTTTGGGATCCTTGAGGCCGGGTAGCTGTATGATGATTTCGTCCTGGCCCTGGCGGACAATCAGCGGTTCAGTCACGCCGAATTGATCGATCCGGTTTCGCAGGATTTCCAGGACCTGCTGCACGGAATGAGTTTGGATGTTGCGCAGTTCCGCATTGTTAAATCCCAGCTCGATGTCTTTGGCCGCAGGCGTGGTTACTCGGACCAATCCCAAGGTGGAAAGGTCGTTTTTGAGGATGGCCATGGCCGATTCGGCCGTTTCACCGTCCTTGAAACGAAGCCGCATGCGGTCAGGGCCCACGGTCTGAGCCGGAGGGGATATGAAATGACTTCTTCGAAGGGTTTCCCTGACTTCGGTCACGGCCATGGCCAGCTGAGTCTGGATCGCCTTGGGCAAGTCGACCTTGAGCACCAGGTGCATGCCGCCCTGAAGATCCAATCCCAGACGCAAACCCTGGCCGGGCATCTTGTTCGCCCAGGATTTCGGCATAAGCTGCTGGAAGCCCCCAACGGCATAAACCAGGGCGGCAAGGGTTAGCAGGGATACGAAAATCAGCTTGTTTCGGATGTTTTTCGGCATGTATCTTGACACCTTTCACTGACAATAACGGTTGATAAACGGTTTATGGCCAAGCCAAAAGCCTCCGGGCGTTTAAGCACTTTTGATGCCATTTGGTCAACACAAAGATTTTCCGACAGGCCCCGGATGGTGGTTTTTTGCGCAAAAACAGGGCCGTTCCGGTTGGAAAGAAGTTGATCGACGATGTTTATGACGAGGCGATTGGCACCTTGAGGGCTGATAACTTGGAAAAGGAAATCATTTTTCTTGCAAAATTTTTGCCGATGTCATAGACGCGCGTCGCGCCTTATAGTTCATGGGTGGCATTTTTCATCATTTCCTTACAGAAGGCTGAGATGGAAAACAATCCTTGTCTTGAATGTGGAGCATGCTGCGCCTTTTTTCGAGCCTCTTTTTATTGGGCCGAATGCGATGACGCTTCGGCTGGCGGTGTACCGGAGTCCATGACCGAAAAACTCAATGACTTTCGTCGGGTGATGAAAGGGACCAACCGGCCCGATCCCCGCTGCATGGCGCTGAATGGAATCATTGGACGAAAGGTTTTTTGTGGCATTCATCCCCGGCGGGCGTCGGTCTGCAGGGATTTTGAGGCATCCTGGATAAACGGCCGGCACAACCCGCGTTGTGACCGGGCCCGGGCCCATTGGGGGCTAGGGCCGCTGACACCCGATGTCTGGCTGGGACCAGGAGATGTTCCCAAGGTGGCTTGACTATCCGATAT
>JBJKSK010000461.1:0-2690 GCA_046704125.1 Desulfobacterales bacterium
TTCGCTGCCAAATTCCAGAGGTTGGGCCGGTTCGGGGGATTCAGCGTCATCGGCCGTGGCCATCAACGGCAGGTAGACCGCAAACGTCGTTCCCTTGCCCAGCTCACTGTGCACCGTTATGTCGCCCTTATACTGCTTGACGATTCCATAAACCGTGCTGAGTCCCAAACCGGTTCCTTTGCCTTGTGCCTTGGTCGTGAAATAGGGCTCGAAAATCTTATCGGCAACGGCCGGATCGATGCCGCAGCCGGTGTCGGAAACGGCCAACAAACCATAGCGGCCCGGGTCCATGGACCTTCCGGCCAAATTATCGCCGTCCAAAAATGTTTCTTTAAGCCTGATCGATATGCTCCCGCCGTTGGTTTCCACGGCGTGATACGCATTGGTGATCAGGTTCATGGCGATCTGGTGGATTTGGATGGGGTCGGCAATGACCAGTCCGCAATCCTCTTTTATCTCATGGGAGATAGGGATATTGGACGGAATCGTCGAGCGCATCAATTTGAAGATTTCCTTTAAGATCTGTTGAATGCGGCAGGGTATTTTTTTGCCCTCGGATTGACGGCTGAAGGCCAGGATCTGTTTGACCAGTTCCGCCCCACGTTTGCCGGCCTGATAAATTTCCCGGACGTTCTTGCTTTCAGGGCTGGTTGCCGCAAGATCATCCAAAAGCAGTTCGGATATGCCGATGATGGGAAACAGAATATTGTTGAAATCATGGGCGATACCTCCGGCGAGGGTGCCGATGGCCTCCATTTTCTGGGCCTGACGCAGCTTTTCTTCCGTCTGGATTTCGGAGGTGATGTCCCGTTTGACCGCCACGAAGTTCACGATGCGTCCCGCATTGTCGAGAACTGGAGAAATGACGGCTTCCTCGACATACAAGGAACCGTCCTTGCGCTTGTTGGTCATCCGGTCGCGCCAGGTTATTGCCGCCGAGAATCGTTTCCCACAGGCGCTGGTAGAACGCTTCGTCCTGCCTGCCGCTTTTCAGCACCCTGGGGTTTCGCCCCAGCGCCTCCGGCGCTGAATAGCCCGTGATACTTTCAAAGGCCGGGTTGACATATTGAATCGTGCCCTCGATATCGGTGATGACAACAGCCTCGGTCGTATGCTCGATGGCCGACATCAAGCGCCGGAGTTTTTCCTCCCCCTGTTTGCGCTCGGTGATATCCTCGAAAACGCTGTAGGTTTGAAGAAATCGGCCGTCTCCACGATAGCCGATACGGACGGTAAAATTGGCATCGATATAGTGTCCGCGCTGATGTCTCACCTTGAATGGCACACCCTCGATCCGGCCGCTCCGCTTGATCGCTTCAAAGCGCTCTCTGAACAGCGGCCGGAAGTCAGGGTGCAGGAATTCCGAGAACGACCTGCCGATTACCTCTTTTCTTGAATAGCCCAGCGTTTCGAGCCAGGCCGGATTCACGTCCAGGAAACAGCCGTTTTCGTCAAGGGACTGGTATGGCAGCGGTGCATTGCCATACAGGGACCTGTATTTCTCCTCGCTTTGGGACAGGGCTTCCTGGGCCGCAAGAAGCTCCGTTACATCGCGCGCCGCCTCGACCATGTGGGTGACCCGGCCGTTTTCGTCCTTCAAGGGTGAACATAGCAGGTCGATGTGACGCTGTCCGCCCGCCTCGTCGATATGCACGTGATGCAGACTGCAGACTTCCCCCGTGTCAAACACGTGCAGCAGCCCGCAGGTATCGCACGCGCCGGGGTGTTCGTGGCACGGGACATCCAGGCCATGGCTCAGCTCGTAGCAATACCGGCCGATCGCCTCCTCGCGCTTTGTTCCCAGAGCTCGCAAGGCGCTGTTGTTGATGTCGGTGATGCGGTAATCGCGGTCGATTACGAGGATGTCTTCATGCAGGGAGTGGATGAGACCGCGGTAATAGCGTTCGCTTTCCTTCAATTTCTCTCGCATCCGGTACTCGTCGGTCACGTTTCTGAAAACCAGGACCACGCCGGTGACAGTACCTTTCGGGTCTTTTATCGGAGCGGCGGAATCGGCGATCTGATATTCCGTCCCGTCTCTGGCGATCAGGACGGTGTGGTTGGCCAGACCCGCCACCACTCCATCGTGCAGCACTTTTGAAACCGGGTTTTCCACCTTTTCCCGGGTCCGGGCATTGACGATGTTAAATACTTCTTCCAGGGCTTTGCCGCGCGCCTCCTTCTCCTGCCAGCCCGTCATGATCTCGGCCCCGGGATTGAGCAGTTCCACCCGTCCCTTGGCATCGGTGGCGATAACCGCGTCGCTGATGGCATTCAGGATAATACTGTGGCGCTCGTTGCCGGCGCGCAGGGCCGCTTCGGCATGATAACATTTCTTGAAATAAACATTCTTGGCCCGTTGCCGGAAAATCAAGCCGACCAGTACAGCAAACAAAAGGAATCCAATCGTCAGTGCCGAAAAAACGGTGGAACGGAAATGCCGGTCAAAATAGGATCCGGCAGCGCCACCTTTCCGCCGGATCCGAAGGGGGGCTGTACTGTCTGGCGCGGGCCCGGCTGCACCACGCGCAGAAAGCGTGTATGACACACCGGTGAAAAGAAGCGGCGCACCGAGTGGCCTCGTGTCCGGTGCGGCTTGCAGGAGGGCGACGGTGAGCAGGTCATTTTCGCCCTCTTGCGCCATGGCCTGTTTCTGAAGCGGGTAAGACCAGGCGCCGACCGACAGAGCG
>JBJKSK010000462.1:0-14074 GCA_046704125.1 Desulfobacterales bacterium
GCCGTTTTCGGCATTTTCGGCATTCTGGACGGTGCTGGCGGTAATTTCTTCCAGACTGGCGGCGGTTTCCTCTATGTTGGCGGCCTGCTGCCTGGCTCCATCGGCCAGGGACTTGGGGGTGGTATAGTAATGGGTGGAGGCTTCTTCGGCATCGTCCACCACCGTTGCAAGCGATTCCACCGAGGACTTCAGAGGCGTATACGTTGTGCGAAGCACATACCATGTCCACAGGATGACAACCAGGCAAGCCGAGAGGGCAGCGATCATTTCCCCGGTCCTTGAAAACCTTGCGCCAAGGAAAACCAGCCCAATCGATGCCAGCGCCAGGACCAGAAAAATGGCTATTTTCATCTTGAGATTCATCGCGCCTCCTCAGCCTGCGGTTATAATGTTTTCTGTCATTTTTCCATGGGGTAAGGGTAAGTCCTCATTTCTTTGCGCCTCAGCGGGTTGTGCGAGAAATAGGATTTTGGGCTTTGCTTTCCGATTAATTCGCAACCCATTGAATTGCAGGTTATTTGCATGGAGCCTGTATACCATCACCATCTAAAATGCAAGCAAATGTCTCTTCAGAATGCCAAAACCGTCAAAGATCAGGGCTCGGGCATGGTTCCGAAGGCATCGGCGCGTGCCTGCATGTGCTCCACGAGCGCATCCCGGATCATCTGGCATGCCATCACGAAGCTTTTGTCCACGATGGAGTAGTAAACGCATTGCCCCTTCTTTTCCGCTGTCAGAGCACCCTTGTCTCGCATGGTGCGCAGGTGTTGGGAGATATTTGGAAGCGATACGCCGCATAGATCCGCCAGATCGGATACCGTCTTTGGACCGTCGCGCAGTTCGCAGACAATGGCCACTCGCGTCGGATGCCCTAGAACGGAAAAAAATTGCGCCACCAGTTCACACGATCGGGCATCGAGGTGCTGTCCGCCTCCGTTTTTCAGTTTGTCGCCGCTGTTTTGCCTGGCCATTAGAATCCCTTAAGGAAAAGTGACTCGTGGACTAAAGAAACCAGCACTGCTTCGAATTGGAAAAAATATCGACGAACGTTCCCACTCCCACGAATTCCATGTGCGGGTAATCGATGAATTCCTCTTTCTTGAGACCCATCACGTCCATGGACATGGTACAGACCTTGATCCGTATGCCGAGGTTGTTTGCCTCCGCCATGAGGTCTTCCAGAGATTTTACGCCGCGCATCTTCATCACCGTGCGGATCATCTTGGGCCCCAGGCCGCCCATCTGCATCTTGGACAGCGGCAGTTTGCGGGAACTGGCGGGAAGCATCCAGCCAAACATCGCATCGAGAGCGGACTTCTTTATCTTTTTCTTCGGGTCCCGGAGCGCCGCCGTTGCCCAGAAGGTGAAAAAAAGGTCTACTTCCAAGTCAAAGGCCGCCGCCCCTCAGGCGATGATAAACGCTGCCATGGTATTGTCCAGGTTGCCGCTCATCACGCCGATGGTGACCTGGTCCTTTGGCATTTTGCCTTCCAGGGTTTCGACGCGCTGCAAAAGGTCCTTAATGACTGAATCCTGTTCCGTCAGCACTTCGTTCATGGGATTGATCCTCCGTTTGATTGGCTTTTAAAATGTAAATAAAATATGTTAATTGCGAAATTACGCAAACGATTGATCCTATATATCCTTATTTTCCGGAATGCAAGGCTTTTTCAAAACCGTGAGCCCGCGCCAAACCACGATCAGGCCATCAGCAGCTTGAAGGCGATTCCGATTAAGATCAGCCATTCGGGTGGCGGGCATTTACTCCAGAAATTTATGGTCTAATCGTTTAAAAAGAAAGGTCAAGTCCGATTTTTTGAGCCGGCCGTTGGGCCATCCGCCGGGTGAACCGGGTTATGGATCCGCAGGCGGCTGTGCTTTACAAAGCGTCTGAAACCCTGTACCATACGTAGCCGGATGTTTCACACAGTTGATCTGAACATACGATTGGAACCATTCGAAAGGTCAAACAGCCCACTATGTTCAGCGCTAATTGGCGTTCCGAGCCAGATTTTTGACCTAATAATCCTGAAATTTGCCGTCTTGTGCAACATCCGGACAGAAAGATCCTGTAGCGCGCTCAAACCCCTGGCGAAATCATTGATGCGCCCGGGCGCCGACTTCGTCAGACCTGTCTATCAGCTACATGGCCAAGAGCGCTTGCCCCGTTGCACAGTCAATTCAAAGGAGGATCACAGATGAATTCTGAACCTATCATCATCGGCGGTGATGTGGCCAAGAAGAAAAACGCGGAAGAGCTTTTCGCGCAACTGGCCAGCAGTCCGCAAGGGATAAGCAGTGAGGAGGCCCAAAGCCGGCTGGCCGTATATGGCCCTAATGCCCTGGAGGAGAAAAAGGAACATCCCCTCCTGAAATTTCTCAATTACTTTTGGGGCCCCATCCCCTGGATGATCGAGGTGGCGGCCGTGCTCTCGGGTGTGGTGAAACACTGGGGCGATCTGATTATTATCCTCTTTCTGCTGGTTTTTAACGCTGTTGTCGGTTTCTGGGAAGAACACGAAGCCAGCAATGCCCTGGATGCCTTGAAAAGCCAGCTCGCCTTGAAAGCCCGGGTTCTCCGGGACGGGCAATGGCGGGAAATTGAGGCCCGGGACCTGGTGCCGGGAGATGTCATCCGCGTGCGGCCGGGCGATATCATCCCCGCGGACATCAAATTGGTGGAAGGGGAATATCTGAGCGTGGACCAGTCGGCGCTTACAGGCGAATCCCTGCCGGTGAGCGCGGTGCCGGGAGACATCGCTTATTCCGGCTCCATTGCCAAGCAGGGAGAAATGGTGTCGCTTGTCACCAGCACCGGCACCAACACCTTCTTTGCCCGCACCGCCAAACTGGTCGAAACCGCCGGAGCGGTCTCCCACTTCCAGAAGGCGGTGATGCGGGTGGGGGACTTTCTGATCTTTATCGCGGTGGGACTCAGCATCATCCTGGTTGTGGTGGAGCTGCACCGGAAACTCCCGGTACTGCAATTGATGGAGTTTGTCCTGATACTGGTGGTGGCCTCCATTCCCGTGGCCATGCCTGCGGTGCTTTCCGTGACCATGGCTCTGGGCGCCCTGGTGCTGTCCAAGATGAAGGCCATCGTTTCGCGTCTGCAGGCCATCGAGGAGATGGCGGGCATTGACGTGCTTTGCTCCGACAAGACGGGCACCCTGACCCTGAATCAACTGACGCTGGGCGATCCGGTGACCTTTGGCGGGTCGGAAGCGCAGGATGTCATTCTGGCTGGAAGCCTGGCCTCCAAGGAAGAGAACCGGGACGCCATCGACCTGGCGGTGATGGAGGGACTGGCGGACAAGAGCGTTCTCGGGACCTATGAACTGGTGAAATTCACCCCTTTCGATCCCATCTCCAAGCGCACAGAGGCCACCCTCAAGCACGGAGACCGCACCCTGAAGGTGACCAAGGGCGCTCCCCAGGTCATTCTCCAGCGCTGCGTCATGAATGAAGAGCAGGAGGCCCCGATCCTGAAGGCCGTAGATGAACTGGCGGCCAAGGGATACCGTACCTTGGGCGTGGCCCGGTCCGACGACGGCCGCCATTGGCGGTTTCTGGGCCTTTTGCCCCTCTATGATCCGCCCCGGCCTGACGCGGCCGAAACCATTGCCCAGGCCAAGGATCACGGTATAGAGGTGAAGATAATCACCGGAGATAACGTGGCCATCGGTCGTGAGATCGGCCGGCAGCTGGGCCTGGGCATCAACATCCAGCCCGCCACCCATCTCTTCCCGGAAGAAGGCAAATATGAACTGGACAGCGCGGCGGCCGAAAAAATCGAAAAAGCCAATGGCTTTGCCCAGGTTTTCCCCGAACACAAATACTCGAACGTCAAGCCACAGCAGGACCGGGGGCATCTGGTGGGCATGACCGGTGACGGGGTAAACGACGCCCCCGCCCTGAAACAGGCGGAGGTGGGCATTGCGGTCTCCGGCGCCACCAACGCAGCCCAGTCGGCCGCCGCCCTGGTGCTTACAGAACCCGGTCTGAAGGTGATCATCCATGCGGTGGAAGAGGCCCGGCGCATTTTTGAGCGGATGATGAGCTACACCGTCTACCGCATTGCCATGACCATCAGCATCATGGTCTTTGTAGTGGCGGCCATGCTCAGCTACAGCGTCTTTCCGCTCACCGCCCTGATGATCATCGCTTTGGCGCTTCTGGACGACATCCCCATCATGACCATCGCCTATGACAACACCTACCTCAGCCCCGTCCCGGTGCGCTGGGAGATGCACCGGGTGCTTACCGTGTCTACGGTGCTGGGATTTCTGTCCACCATCGAGAGTTTCCTGTTGTTTTACCTGGGCCGCGATATTGTTCACCTGTCGCTTCCGCAACTGCAGACCCTTCTGTTCCTGGGTTTGGCGGCCGGAGGGCACTTGCTGCTGCTGGTTACCCGCACCAAAAAAGCATTCTGGCAGCCGCCGTTTCCATCCTGGCAGTTGTTTGTCGCCATTGTCTCAACCCAGCTGGTGGCGGTGCTGATGTGCGGATTTGGTTGGCTGGTGCCGGCGCTGTCTTGGAAAATGATCGGATATCTCTGGATCTACGTTATCGTCTGGATGTTCATTCAGGATCTATTCAAACTGGGCCTATACGCGCTGCTGGAAAACCGAGCCAAGCACAAACGCCGTTTCCTGGAGGTGTCGAACCGGCCGTTTCATTCCTATCCGATGTGATGGTTTGCTTGAGGCTGCCGGCTCCGGGGCATCTTCGAAAGGAGCTCCTGATCCGGCAGTCCCCTGATACAAAAGCAAGATTCAGGACAAAAAACCGGCCCTATCAGGGCCGGAAACAACGAGATCTGACTTTAGAGTTTATTGATAAGATATGGATATACTTTTTCTGGCCGGGCACAGGGCTTTCGAACGCATCAGATCCGGCGGGCTGTGTGCCGATGACGTGAAAATGGTCGTCGGTGCTTCAGGGGCGGCCAAGTGGCTGGTGCTCCATGGCCTGGAATCTGCTCTTTTCGGGCAGTGGTTTTCCGGTCGCCATAAGCCGTTGCATCTTTACGGTACCTCGATCGGAGCCTGGAAATCTGTGGCGGCGGCCCGGCAAAACCCCGAGGCCTCTTTTGACAATCTCGCCCAGGCCTATATTCATCAGCGTTACCAGGGCAGGATAACTCCTGACCAGGTCGCCGTTGAAGTCGAACGGATTTTGAATAAGTTTCTGGGGCCGGATGTCCCTGGAGAAGTGTTGAAACATCCGTACTGCCGCCTGCATTTTTCTGCTGTTCGCTGCCGCGGACCACTTGCATCCGATAATATGAAGATTCAAATGGCGGGTCTGGCCATGACCTGGGTGGTCAACCGGGTCTCCCGCAACCTGTTTCGCTGGTTTTGTGAGCCCTTGCTCTTTTACGACAAGAGGGACCCTCCGTTATTTTTTAAGAACGGTGAATTTCCTGCCGGGGCGGTGGCGCTTTCGAATGAAAATTTCCGACCGGCTTTGCTGGCCAGCGGTTCCATCCCCTGTCTTATGAAAAGCGTTCGCCATATTTCCGGTGCGCAAAGGGCTGCCTACAGGGACGGAGGCCTCTTTCACTATCATCCGGCCTTTGATTTTCTGGCCGGAAAAGAGGGACTCGTGCTCTATCCGCACTTTTACTCCCAGGTGACACTTGGCTGGTTTGACAAAAAACAACCGTGCCGGTTTGCCGATGGCAGGATGCTTGCCGATGTCCTTCTCGTGGTCCCGTCCCCTCGGTTTGTGGCACGGCTGCCGCTGGGAGAGATCCCGGATCGACGCCAGTTTGTCAGTCTTTCCGGCCGTGATGATGCGCGTATTGCCGCTTGGGAAAAGACGGTGGAAATGAGCGCCAGCTTGGGAGAGCAGTTTCTGGAAGTTGTGGAGACCGGCCGGATCCGTGAATTGGTGCAGAGAATTGAATAGGCAAGACCTGAAGTCTTCGTTTCGAAGGATCCGGCAAAGCGTTGTGACCGGAATTGTTCGATGTATTCCTCAACCAGCGCCGAGGCGTTTTATGAAATCAACTTTTCCATATTTTTTAAATGAAAGCCGCCTTTGAAGGGGAGTCGACTGTTGATCGGCAACCATAACCCGCAAAATGGCCCCGCCGGGCATCATGACGATTTCGAAACCATTGCCCGAAAAGCGGTGCCGGCTGATGATATTGCGGCGTTGTCCCCCGAAAAAATCCGGCAGATGCTAAACGAGCTCGAAACGCATCAGGCGCAATTGGCGGTTCAGAACGATAAGTTGAAACAAGCGCTGCAGGAACTCGAGGCGTCAAGGGATCGGTATTTTAATTTCTACAATCTGGCACCGGTGGGCTATGTCATCCTGGATGACCAGGGTTTGATTCTTGAGCTCAATCCCGCGGCGGCCGAACTCCTGGGTGTGCGAAAAGATGCCGTCGCCGGGCTCCCGCTGACCCGTTTTATTTTCCCCGGAGACCTGGAGCTTTATGGCCAGCATTGCCGGCAGCCTCTGCAGACCGGCGGCTCACAATCATTTGAGCTAAAGATGGTAGACAATGAAGGGGCGGTCTTTTGGGCGCTCCTGTCAACCACGGTCACTCAAGACGCCAATGGCGTCTGTCTAGGTCACATCGGGATCAGGGATGTTACCAGGCGCAAAGAAACTGAAGCGGCGCTGTCGGCCAGCGAGAGAAGTTACCGGGAGCTGTTTGAGCGGTCCCCCGTGGGCATCTTTAAGACCAATTCAACGGGTCAGGCACTTTTTGCAAATCCGGAAATGGCCAAAATCGTAGGGGCGAAGTCAACGAAAGAAGTTATTGAAACTTACCAGGATTTGAGCCAAAATTTTTTTGTGGATCCCCGCCGCCGGCAAGAGTTTGTCGATCTGATCAAAGAAAAGGGCGCCGTGGAAAACTTCGAATACGAGGGCAAAAGACTCGATGGAAAGCATATCTGGCTCAACGAAAACGCCCGGGTGAGTGAAAAATTTCCGGATGGTACCTTCATCATTGACGGCTTTTCCACGGATATTACCGAGCGAAAGCGGGCCGAGGAGGCGCTTCGGGAGAGCGAAAACAAGTATCGGCTGATTGCAGAAAACACGGCAGACATGATTGTGATCCTGGACATGAATCTTTGCCTTGTCTATGTCAGCCCGGCCGTCACGCGTCTGCGCGGCTTCACCGTTGAAGAGGCCATGGGCCAAACCCTCGACCAGGTTTTGACCCCCGAATCTTTTCAACTTGTCGTTTCCGTTTTTGAAACAGAGATGCAACTGGAGGCTTCCGGAACGGCGGCCCCCGGCAGAACACGCATTCTGGAATTGGAAGAATATAAAAAGGACGGTTCCGCGGTTTGGATGGAGGTCAGCCTCTCATTCTTGCGGGATAAAGACCAAAATCCGTACCAAATTATCTCCGTATCCCGCGATATCAGTGAGCGCAAACAGTCAGAGGCGGCGCTTCGGGAAAGCGAGCAAAGGTTCAGAACCCTTTTCGAGCAGGCCGGAGTGGGTGTCGCCGAGGTTCAACACGCCTCCGGACAATTTCTGCAAATCAATCAAAAGTACCGCGACATACTGGGTTATGACGAAGATGAAGCCACCGGCCTGACGTATCAGCAAGTCACGCATCCCGATGATCTGGATAAAAGCCTGAGTCATATGAAAGCGCTTATCGACGGTAAAATAAAAAATTTTACCGTCGATAAGCGCTACATTCGAAAAAGCGGCGAGGTCGTCTGGGTCAATTTGACGGTCTCTCCAACGTGGGAGCCCGGTCAAACGCCTACGTCAAACATCGCCGTGGTGCAGGACATTACCGAACGGATACACGCGGAAAAGGAAAAAGAGGCCCTCCGGGAAAAACTTCAGCAGGCTCAGAAATTCGAGGCCATCGGTACCTTGGCAGGAGGCGTGGCCCACGATTTCAACAACTTGCTGATGGGCATTCAGGGCCACGCCTCGCTGATGTCGCTGGACCAGGATAGGTCGCATCCCCATCGGGAACATATTCATGCCATCGAGGAATACATCCGAAGTGCAACCGATCTCACCCGACAGCTGCTCGGGTTTGCCCGAGGGGGCAAATACGAGACGAAACCCCTGGATATAAATGAATTGGTGCAAGGCAGCGCCGCCATGTTCGGCCGCACGAAAAAGGAAATCCAAATCCATACCAAATTTCAGGCATCTCCTTTGGTCGTTGAAGCGGATAGAGGACAGATCGAGCAGGTGCTGCTGAACATGTATATCAATGCCTGGCAGGCCATGCCCCCTGAAGGCGGCGAGTTGTATCTGGAGACAAAAAGCGTCACCTTGGATGAGGCATATTGCAAGCCCCATCAAGCAGTACCGGCTCGCTTCGTCAAGGTCTCCATCACGGATACGGGCAAAGGCATGGATGAGGCCACCCGGCATCGAATATTCGACCCGTTTTTTACGACCAAGGAAATGGCGCGCGGGACCGGCCTGGGGTTGGCTTCGGCCTATGGCATCATCAAAAATCACGGTGGAATGGTTACGGTATACAGCGAAATCGACCACGGCACCACGTTTAATATCTATCTTCCGGTATCAGGTAGTGAAGCGTATAAGGAGGCTGCCGCGGAAAAGGACCTCGTCAGGGGATCGGCGACCATTCTTTTCGTCGATGATGAGGCGTTGGTCATTCAAGTGGGCCAGGCTATGCTGGACAAGCTGGGCTATCGCGTCGTGGCATGCAGGACAGGACAGGAGGCCGTCAATGCAGTCAGGGCCATGGGAAACGAAATCGATTTGGTGATACTTGACATGATCATGCCTGAAATGGACGGCGGCAGGATCTTTGATCGCATTCGTGAAATTCAACCGGACATGCCGGTTCTTTTGTCCAGCGGATATGCCATCAACGGTCATGCGGAAAAAATCATGCGCCGGGGCTGCAACGGGTTCATTCAAAAGCCGTATAATATAAGGGATCTTTCCAACAAGGTGCGCCAGATACTAGACGCGGGAAAAGGGCAGCCTGGAGGTTTTCTTTAGGGGCACCCGAATCGGCAAACTCCTCGTGTGTGCATTGCCTGTCCACGAATTTTTACCAGTGACAATCGTTTCATCAGTTGCCCAGGACCAACAGCCCCACCAGGAAATGGCCTTTGAATCGTCCTTTATCCTGCATGGTGATGTGCTGGATTTTGGTTTTCAGCAGTTGAGTGGCACCCTCGGAATGATACCTCATCTCCAGCACATCATCGATTTTCAGGTGATCCAATATCTCGGAATTTTCCCTGACCAGGATACCCATCCCTTTGGCAGATAGGTTCCAAATCCGGCACTGATAAATGTGGTTGGCCCAGGCGGGTTTAAACTCGACGTGGCAAAATGAATCTGCTTCCCTTCTTGGATCCGATCTTTCTTTCCCGGAATGTGAAACCATCTAGGCACCCCCTCGGTTATCGGTCTTGCTCCTTAAAAAGTGCGGCGCCGGCCTTCATGGCGGCGTGGGATGGTCAGCGGGCAAAAACATTGGGCTTGTGCAAAAGTGCTACGAAACTGTGATCTCACCTATTTTGAGAAAAGCATCATGGAATCGGCCAGAGAGTCTGCGATCTGCTGCTTGGTGATGATTCCCAGGGTTTTCTCAATGAGGACCGAGGTTGAGGTTGAGTTCGAGTTTGATGTGACCAGAGCAACGGACGCCCGATCGTTGCGCATGGCCTCCAAAATATCAGCAAACGTGGATTTTTGGGTTACGAAAACAAAGTCCTTCCTGGCAATGTCTCCTATCTTGACCAGTCTGGTCGATTCATTCAAGGCGCCCAGCGCCGCGCACATCTCGACAATTCCGACGATGGTACGGTCGTCCAAAACGATGAAGTAGGGAGCCGAAGTCTCTTTGGCTACAACCTCAGCGAAATCTTCTATGGTGGCCGACGACGGGACCGTGGCGATATGAGACTCCATGAGCGTCTTGGCCCGTTTCAGATACTGAAAGTTCGTTTGCAGGGCTTCGGGCATGTGATGGTCCCGTCTAGCCAGCTTCAGGGTGTAGATGGTCTGCCTGGAGAGAAGCGATCTGATGCCTGTGCTCAGAGCAACCGTAATGGTAATGGGCACGATGACATTGTAATCCAGCGTCATTTCAAAAATCATCACTATGGCGGCCATGGCGGCGCCGGTAGATCCTCCCACGACGCCGGCCATTCCGGCCACGGCAAAGGCGGGAAAGCTGATGTTCCTGCCGGGGAAGAAATGCTCCAGAACAAGTCCATAGGCTCCTCCTAGAGTCGCTCCCAAGTAGAGGGCAGGTGAGAAAATCCCGCCAGAGGCCCCGGAGCCGAGCGTAAGCGAAGTGGCGAACAGTTTCAGC
Source organism: Desulfobacterales bacterium (assembly GCA_046704125.1). Lineage (GTDB taxonomy): Bacteria > Desulfobacterota > Desulfobacteria > Desulfobacterales > JBJKSK01 > JBJKSK01. The sequence continues at coordinate 10,313 of JBJKSK010000462.1, forward strand.
ACGAAAAGGAGCAGAAGCAGGCCCAGTCCGGAAAGATGGCCCATGAGGATATCCTGGATCGTGGAATAGCCCACTCCTTCGATGTAGTAGTGGCCGAGATAGACTTTGCATAGATAGATGATTATCCCCACCAGCAGCATGCCGAGGGCATGACGGAGGTAGTAGCTTTTTTTGATGATCTTATCAAAAAGATCTTCGAACTCGTAAATGGACCTGATGTAGAGCGCCGAGGCGCCGCCGATTAGGATGCCAAGACCGACATAGGATAGAAGCACGATAGGGTCGGTCAAGTGAAAATAGTGTATCTCAAACTCCGGGATCAGGAAGGCGGGATGAGAGCCAAAGAAGATCTGCCCGATGTAGGTCGCCGTGACGGTCGCCACGGTGACGGGCACCAGCGTTCTGACACTTACTTCCTGGAGCATGATTTCTATGGCGAACAGTATCCCGCCGATAGGCGTGTTGAAAGTGGCGGCAATCCCGCCGCCCGTGCCGGCGGCCACCAGGGTGACCCTTTGCCAGGCCGGCATGGCGATCCACTGCCCGACCGTGGAGCCGAATGAAGACCCGATTTGAATGATGGGACCCTCGCGACCTATGGCGCCTCCGCTGCCAATGGAAAGTGCTGATGCTAGTGATTTAACCACCGCCACCACCGGCCGGATAATCCCGCGATTGTAGTAGATCGTATCCATAACCTCGGGGACTCCATGGCCTTTGGCTTCAGGAGCAAAATTGCTGACGAGGTAAGCTACACCCAAGGCTCCGACCACCGGTACAAGTATGACAAAAGGTCCCCAAGGGCTGGTGGCCGTATGAACGGTGGCGTTGTATATGACTGAAATTTTTCCTGAGAACAAGAGGTTATGAAAAAATGCGATCAACCCTCGGAATACTACCGCTCCCGCACCCGCCACAAGACCAACCAGCAAGGAGAGCAAAACCATCAAGGACTGGTTGAAAGGCTTTATTTTCGAGGTTGGTTCATTAGCCATTTAGTTTCCTTTTTGGCTTCGAAGGTCATACTCGGAAAGTATGCAAGTCTCCGTAGGTTGTCTTGTTTCGGCCGAGATTGCGCACAAAAAGCAAAATAGCCGGTAACCGGTAGGCACTTGTTTTTTGAGACTGCAAGTATGTCAAACCGATTCGTGCGTGTCAATTTCAATTTCAATACAGCAAGTTGTGCAGGGCAAAATAGGGTCGACAGCCGCAGCGGCAGCAAATTTGACCTTTTTACCCTTTACCCCTTATAGTTGAGTGATTAAGTTGAATCGGCTGAAGTAAGAGACAGGTTCAAAAACCATTGAAGAAGGGAAAAGGCGCAGAAAGGAGGAATCATGGAATTGTCAAGTCTGATAGGAAAGATATATGAACTGCTGACGGTGTATGGCATCAAAGTCGTCGGTGCCGTCGCCATTTTTGTTATCGGGAGATGGCTGGCCAAGAGTATTACCCGGTTTATCAAGCAAATGATGACAAAGAGAAAGGTTGATGAGACCCTGGCCTCCTTTTCCCATAACCTGATCTACATGACGCTGCTGGCCTTTATCGTTATCGCCGCGTTGAATCAGCTCGGAATCCAGACGGCTTCCCTTATTGCCGTGCTGGGTGCCGCCGGCCTTGCCGTCGGCCTTGCCTTGCAGGGATCGCTGTCCAATTTCGCCGCCGGTGTGCTGCTGATTATTTTCAAGCCGTTTCAAGTCGGCGACTTTATCGAAGGAGCCGGAGTATCCGGAACGGTGGAGGCGATCCAGATCTTTACCACCCTGCTGAAAACCCCCGACAACAAGACCATCATCGTCCCCAATTCCAAGATTTCGGCTGACAATATCGTCAATTACTCCACCAAGGGGACCCGGCGGCTGGATCTGGTGTTCGGTATAGGCTATGGGGATGATGTCGATAAGGCACGTCAGATCATCAAGGGCGTTGTTGAACAGGACTCGCGCGTACAAAAGGATCCCGAACCGGTCGTGGTGGTTTCCGCGCTTGCCGATAGCAGTGTCAACCTGACCTTGAGGGCCTGGTCAAGCGTCGGCGATTTTTGGAATATTTATTTTGATGTCGTCGAAAAAGTGAAAAAAGCCTTCGACGCCAATGATATCAGCATTCCTTTTCCCCAGCGGGATGTGCATGTCTATGAACACGGCCGCGTTTCATGACCCCTTAGCTGAGGCCGGATTTTCAACATGAATTGATGGGGTCGGGCATTCAAAGCCCATCTTCCATCATGACGGCGATGAAAACGAAATTTTACGTCGATATTCTGCCGCAGCCAGACGACACCACCTGCGGGCCCACATGCCTTCACGCGGTATACCGGTACTTTGGCGACCCCATCACCCTCGACGAGGTCGTCTCGGGTGTCCGCTATCTTGAGCAGGGCGGCACGCTCGTGGCGCTTCTGGGATGTCACGCGCTGACCAGGGGGTACCCGGCCACCATCTATACGCTGGACTTGCAGGTTTTTGATCCCACCTGGTTTGTCCCGGGCGCCCCACCGATCCAGGGGCGGCTGGCGCAACAGGTCAAGGGGCGCAAAAGCGCCAAGATCCGCCTTGCCAGCAGGGCATATCTGGATTTCATCGCCCTGGGGGGACGGATCCGCTACCAGGATCTGACCACTGTATTGATTCGAAGGCTTCTCAAGCAGTCGCAGCCCATCATCACCGGCCTTTCCGCCACCTATCTCTACGGCACCGCCCGGGAGCTGCAAGTCGGCGACAAACTGCTGTATGACGACATCCATGGGGATCCCACGGGTCATTTCGTGGTGCTGTGCGGTTACGATATCGATCAGCGCATCGCTTTTCTGGCCGATCCGCTGATGCCCAATCCCATCAGTGAGACCCGTGTCTACAGCGTGAAACTCAACCGGCTTATCCCGGCCATTATCCTGGGCAGCATCACCTTCGACGCCAACCTCCTGGTGATTGCGCCGCCAAAACCCAAGAAAGGAGGACCGCGTGTCGATTCTGGTCGTCATCGAAAACCCCGAGGAATGTCCGCTAACCTTTACCCAGGTTGAGCCGGTAGCGGCCCGGCGCTATCTTCTCGACGATTCTTACGCCTCCATGAAGGGAACACGGGTTTTTAATATCTGCCGCTCCTACCGCTATCAAAGCATCGGCTATTACGTTTCGCTGCTGGCCGAGGCCCGCCGACACAAGCCCATCCCCAACATCACCACCATCCAGGACATGAAGTCCATGGGGGTCATCCGTCTGGTCTCCCAGGAGCTGGAGCCCCTGATCCAGAAGCAGTTTTCGGGCGAGGTGGAACGGAAGCTTTCCGTCAACATCTATTTCGGAAAGAGCCAGGACAAGCGGATGGAGCAGATCAGCTCCCGCTTGTTCAAGTTTTTCCCCGCGCCGTTTCTGCGTGTGGATTTCAACCATCAGAGCAACTGGCAGATGCAAAACATCTCGCCTCTGTCCGTCAAGGAGATCCCCGAGGCGGAACGCGATTTTGCCCAGGCGGTGGCATCGGAGTACTTCGCCGGGAAAAAGCTCTCGATTCCCAAACGTCCGGTGAGCCGTTATGACCTGGCCATTTTAACCGATCCGGCGGAAAAAAGGCCGCCGTCGGACACCAAGGCCATCCGGAAATTCGTCAAGGCCGCCGAAACCCTGGGGATCGGCACGGAATTGATCACCAGCGAGGATTCCAACCGGCTTTGCGAATTCGACGGGCTCTTCATCCGGGAGACCACCAACGTGGATCACCACACCTACCGGATGGCACGCAAGGCGGTGGCCGAGG
>JBJKSK010000463.1:0-3641 GCA_046704125.1 Desulfobacterales bacterium
GCACAGACCCCTTTTAGAATCCCCACCTCCAGGTCGGTGGTGCCCACACCGGCGGCAAAAGCTCCGAAAGCCCCCAGGGTGCAGGTATGGGAATCGCCCATGATGATGGTGTAACCGGGCCGGACAAAGCCCTGCTCTGGAAACAGGGCGTGGCAGACCCCGTTTCGGCCGATATCGAAAAAATCTTCGATGCCGTGGCGTCTGGCCCAGTCCCGGAGGATCTTTCCCTGGGTGGCCGTCTTGGAGTCCTTGGCAGGGCTTACATGGTCGATGACCGCCTTGATCCGTTTCGGATCAAAGACCCGGTCCTTGCCCCGGCGAACCAGGTCGTTGATGGCAATGGGGGTGGTAATCTCGTGGCAAAACACCCCATCCAATCCGATGACCTCGATTCCCTCGGCCGGGCGGTCCACCCGGTGGGCGTCAAAAATTTTTTCGGCAATAGTCCGTCCCATGACAATTCCTCTCCATTTAGATAAGCGCCCCGGCGCCTGCGGCGCCTGGTTCATTTAGGCTTTCACGGCTGCCCCCGACCATCGAGCATCTGGTCATTGGTTATTTGGTATCGGGCATTTTAATCGTTGCCGGTCTTGAGAACGGAGAGAAAGGCCGACTGGGGAATTTCCACCTTTCCCACCATCTTCATCCGCTTTTTCCCTTTTTTCTGTTTTTCCAGCAGTTTTCGCTTCCGGGTGATGTCCCCGCCGTAGCACTTGGCGGTCACGTCCTTGCGAAACGCCGAAACCGTGGATCGAGAGATAATCTTGGCGCCGATGGCTCCCTGAATGGCGATTTTAAACATCTGCCGCGGGATTTCTTCCTTGAGTTTTTCACAGGCCAGCCTGGCCCGTTCCACGGCCCGTTCACTGTGCACCAGTTGGCTCAGCGCATCCACCCGTTCACTGTTGATCAGAATGTCGAGTTTGACCAGATCGGTATCCCTGAAGTCAAGCATCTCGTAGTCAAAGGACCCGTAGCCCTGGGTCACCGATTTGAGCTTGTCGTAAAAGTCATAGACCACCTCGGCCAGGGGCAGCTCGAAAATCATCTCCAGCCGGCTGTTGGTCAGATACTGGTAGTTTTTGTTGATGCCGCGCCGATCCAGACAAAGCTTCATCACCACGCCCATGTAACGTTCGGGGATAATGATGGCGGCTCGGATAAAGGGCTCCAGGGTCTTTGCGATGCGGGTCGGATCCGGGTACAGGGCCGGGTTGTCGATGGTCATCTCCGTGGCGTCGTTCAGCAGCAGTTTGTACTGTACCGAAGGGGCCGTGAGAATCAAAGACAGGTCGTACTCCCGCTCCAGGCGCTCCTGGACGACTTCCAGGTGCAGCAAGCCCAGAAACCCGCAGCGGAATCCGAATCCCAAGGCCACGGAAGAGTCCTTTTCGTAGATCAGGGACGCATCGTTTAGCTTGAGTTTTTCCATGGCCACGGCCAGGTCTTCGTAGTCATCGGCGGCCACCGGATAAATAGAGGAAAAGACTACCGGTTTGGCTTCCTTGAAGCCTGGCATCGGGGCCGGGCAGGGTTTCGACCTGGAAGTAATGGTGTCACCGCAACGTGTGTCGCTAACCGTCTTGATGCCGGCAATCATGTAGCCGACTTGGCCGGCGCTCAGTTTTTTCTGGGGTACCCGCACGATCTGAAAAATGCCGACTTCCTCGACCTTGTAATGGGCCTGGTTGGACATGAACATCACGGTTTCACCGGGCCGGATGGTCCCCTGGCGGACTCTGAAATGCACCACCGTTCCCCGGAAAGGATCGTAGTGCGAATCAAAGATCAGGGCTTTCAGCGGGGCCTCCGGATCCCCCTGGGGACAGGGCAGCCGGGTGACGATGGCTTCCATGATATCTGTGATCCCGGTGCCTTCCTTGGCCGATGCCAGAACAGCCGTATCGGGGTCCAGTCCCAGGTCCTGGGCGATTTGAAGCTTGACGCGCGCGATGTCCGCCGAGGGAAGATCGATCTTGTTGATCACCGGGATGATTTCCAGGTTGTGCTCCAAGGCCAGGTAGAGGTTGGCCAGGGTTTGTGCCTCTACGCCCTGGCTGGCATCGACAAGCAGCAGCGCCCCTTCGCAGGAAGCCAGCGCCCTGGAGACCTCGTAGGAAAAATCCACATGTCCGGGAGTGTCGATAAGATTGAGCCAGTAGCTCTGGCCGTCCTTGGCTTTGTAGGGCAGACACACCGTCTGGCTTTTGATGGTGATGCCCCGCTCGCGCTCGATATCCATGGAGTCCAGGATCTGATCCTTGAAATCCCTGGCTGAGATAATGTTTGCGGCCTGGATGAGCCGATCCGACAACGTGGATTTTCCGTGATCGATATGGGCGATGATACTGAAATTTCGAATATTTTCCATTATGACTCAATATAGACAGCGCATGGACGGCGTCATGCCGGAGTCGCAAAACGTCCGGGGCGGGACACCGGTTTCAATATTTTTCTTAAGAACAACACAATCATAAAAGTCAGTTGACACGCTGGGTCTTTCCCGATACATAATTTTGGACAGTAAAAAAAATATACGAAAAAATTTTCTACATATGTTACAGTTTGTTTTCCTTTGTGTCAACTGGTAGTTGTCTATCAAAACTTGCTAGAATCACAAGAAAAATCGACCGGATTCCCGACAATGGAAACCCACATTTTAATCGTTGACGACGATGCCGCCATTCGCGACTCCATGCACGAATTCATCGAAATGGCGGGCTACCGGTCGAGTAAAGCCGAAACCGCGGAAGAGGCTCTGGAAATTCTTAAGGTCAGCAACATCCATGTCGTGATCACCGACATCATGCTGCCCGGTATCGATGGACTCGAGTTGACCGACACGATCCGGAGAAACTTTGATTCCGATGTGGTCGTCATGACCGGTTACAGCGGGGACTACTCCTATGAGGAAGCCATCAGCAAAGGTGCCAGCGACTTCGTGTTCAAGCCGGTGCGCTTCGAGGAACTGCTGCTGAGACTGAAACGTGTGCTGCGAGAGCGTCATCTGACCCAGGAACGGATTCAGATGCTCAAGAGGCTTCAGAAACTGGCCATCACCGACGGGCTGACCAAACTTTACAATTCTCGATATTTCTACAGCCAGATCGAGTTGGAAGTAGACCGCTCCAGCCGTTACAATCACCCATTGTCGCTGCAGCTGCTCGACATCGACGAGTTCAAGGCCTATAATGATACCTACGGCCATCTGGAGGGCGACAAAGTCCTGATTCGGATGGGCAAGGTCATTAAAGCCTGCCTGCGGCGGATGGACTCCGCCTACCGCTACGGCGGGGAAGAATTTACCGTTTTGCTTCCCGAAACCACTGGCCAGGAGGCGGTCATGGTGGCCGAGCGGATCCGCCAAGCCATCGCTGCGGAAATCTTTTCCCCCTCGCCGGAACAAAACCTGTCGGTCACCATCAGTATCGGCGTCACCGAGTATGTCCCCGAAGAAGACCTGACGTCCTTGATTCAGCGCGCCGACCAAGCCATGTACCAATCCAAGGAGCTGGGGAAAAACCGGGTTACCGCTATTTTCAAAAATTTGCCCCCCTCATGACCTTTAGCACACCGCACATTTTCCCGTTAACCGCTCCGACATCCGAGCAGCTCGAACAGATCATCGGCCTGTATCAGGA
>JBJKSK010000464.1:0-3963 GCA_046704125.1 Desulfobacterales bacterium
ATACCGGCGTTTTGCCGATGTGATCACCAATCTGGATCTGGAGGCCATGCTGCGCGGGCAAAACCGGGTCCTGAGACCGTCTGATCAAACAGCTCCGGCCTCCGTGGCCTTCATCCAGTGCGTGGGAAGCCGGGATGCCCAGCTGAAGCATCTGTGGTGCTCCCGGGTCTGCTGCGCCTCGGCGCTGCGCATGGCCCGGGTGATCAAGGCAGGCAGACCGGAGACGGCGATCACCTTCTTTCATATCGATGTGCAAAGCTTTGGCAAAGATTTCCAGCGCTACTATCAGGAGCTGCGCCAGGAGCTGTCGCTGGTGCGCGCGATTCCCGCGGACATTTTCCCCGGCGACCAAAACCGGCTGAAAGTCAGCTGGTTTGATGCCACCGAGGCCCAGGCCAGGCAATCGGAGTTTGATCTCGTGGTGCTCTCGGTCGGGATGACCCCGGCGCCGGGAAACGCGTGGATGGCCTCCGCCATGGGCGTGCCCCTGGCCGAAACCGGCTTTGTGGCGCCATGGGCCACCCGGGACTTTCCCCCCGGCGTTTTCCCGGCCGGCAGCGCCACGGGTCCCATGAGCATCGCCGAAAGCATCGCCCATGCCGGGGCGGCCGCGCGCCGGGTCTTGGATTTTCTGCAAAAAGGCGCCTGAAAACGCAGCTCACGGATCGTTTCGCAGGACAAGTTTCCAATTCATCTCCAAACCCGCTGCGCCCCCGGGCACCGGCGGATCAAGAAGAAGAGGGATTCCATTGACACGCCCCGCATTGATTCTCGGAAACAGTGGCTGTGCCCACCAGATTGCCCAGGGACTGGCGGATGCCGGCACCCCGGTGATTCTGGCCACGGCGGACAGGGGGAAAAACGGGCTGCCAGCGCCCCGGCGGGACTCGGCCCGGGTGGAAATCGTCACCGGTGCCACGCTGATCTCCTGCCGCGGGGGGCCGGGCGGGTTTGACGTGACGCTGAAAACCGACCAGGGGCCTTATCCGTATCATGTTTCCGGCATCGTCGTGGCCGAAAGCACCCGGCGCCGGCCGCATACCGAAACTTACGGCCTGGCCCTGTCGGACAATGTCTGGAGCCTGTCGCAATTGACCGCGGCCCTAAACGATGAAGCCGCCGCCCGGGCGTTTGCGTCTCAGACCGTCGTCTTTCTCACCGGACTTTTTGCCGAAAGCCAGCCGCTGATCGCCCGCGAGGCGATGGCCGCCTGCCTTTGGCTGCAGCAGCACGGCGCTGGCACCTACCTGCTGACGGGAAACCTCAAAGTGGCCGGAGAAGGTCTGGAAGCCCTTTACCGGCAGGCGAGACAGGCAGGGGTCGTCTTTGCCAAATTTTCCGCATCACGGCCTGACATCCGGCAGGAACCCGCCGTACAGATTTTGTTTACCGACGAAGTCACCCGGCAGGGTTTTCGAATCCGCCCCGATCGGGTGATTATCGAAGAGGCGATCCTGCCCGGTGCGCCGATTGCCGATATCGCCGCCTGTCTGGGCCTGCATACCGATTCGCAAGGATTTCTCCAGACCGGCAATGTGCACCGGATTCCGGTATTTACCAACCGGCCCGGGATCCTGGCCGCGGGCCCCGCCCGGATGGCCCAGGATGCCCGGGGCGATGCGGTGGATGCGGCCAACGCCGTATCCCAGCTGCTGGCCCTTTCCCGTGCGGGGGCCATCGAGGCCGATACCCGGGCACAGATCCATGCCGGCCAGTGCATCCGGTGCCTGACCTGCTACCGGCTCTGCCCATACCGGGCCGTCATCCTAAACGGCCGGCTGTCCGTAGACCCCGACGCCTGCCAGCGATGCGGCATCTGCGCCGCCGAGTGCCCGCGGGGCGCCATCTGGCTGCCCGACCTGACACAGGCGGTGGTTTCCAGCCGGATTCAAAATCTTAGAAAAACCTGTGACCCGGGGCCCGGAAAGCCCTTTATCGTGGCGTTTTGCTGCAGCCGCTCCGCTGTCCTGGCACGGGACATGGCCGCGGACCAGGGCCGGGGCCTGCCGGCGGGCCTTGGCGTGGTTGAGGTGTCCTGCGCTGGCGGCCTATCGCTGCAGCACCTGCTGGCCGCCTTTCAAAACGGGGCCGACGGGGTGGCCGTGCTCACCTGCCATCCGGGCAATTGCCATTCGGAACACGGAAACCTCTTGGCCAAGCAGCGTGTCTCACAGCTTCACGAGTGGATGTCGGGAATCGGACTGGCCGATGAAAGGCTTTTGGCCGCCACCCTGGCGGCCAACATGGGAACGGCCTTTGCCGAAGCCCTGAACGGTTTTGCGGCCCGGCTCCAGACCGCCCAAAACAAGGCAGGCAGGCCGCCGCGTGAACCGGTCCCCGGATGATAACCGCCTCCGGGCGAAAGCAGACGTGAACGCGTCTACCTATTAGGTGAACTCATGACCGAAACTTGCATCGACTTGGATCAGTTGGATCACGGCCGCTTCAGCCGGTGGCCGTTTTCCCAGGAATGCTGCCTTACGTGCGGCATCTGCGCCAGTGCCTGCCCCGTGTCGGGCGTGGATGGCTTTGACCCGCGAAAGCTCATCCGGATGGCCGGCTTCGGGATGGCAGAAAGCCTCGTCGAGTCCCGCTGGCCGTGGATTTGCACCATGTGCGCGAAATGCGAACAACTGTGCCCCGCAGGCATCGACATCGCCGAGTTGATCCGCCAAATCCGCGGCCTGCGCGACCGGGACAAGGTGCCCGGGATTCTGCACAAGGGACTGGCCGCGGCCTTGAAAACCGGCAACAACCTGGCCCTTCCCAAAGAGGACTTCGTTTTCATTCTCCAGGACGTGGCCGAGGAAATCGCCCAGGAGCCCGGGTTTACGGGTTTCACGGTGCCCATCGACAAAGAGGGGGCCGACGTCCTGACCACCATCCACAACAAACTGGTCAACACGCACACCGAAGACCTCAAACACTGGTGGAAGATTTTTCATGCCGCCGGAGAAAACTGGACCATTCCCTCGGACAACTGGGAGGGAACCAACTGGGGCCTGTTTACCGGCGATGACGAATCCATGAAAACGATGGTCGGCCGAATCGTGGAAAACATGCACCGGCTAAAGGCCGAAACACTGCTGTGGCCCGAGTGAGGGCATGCCTATCTGGCGACCAGGTCTGGTCTGGCCAAATGGTACCCCGACGCTATGGACACCTTTGACGCCGTGACGGTCTTTGACCTGCTGATCCGGTACATCAAGCACGGCCGCATCAAGCTGGACCGCAAGCGCTTCAGCCAGAAAGTCACCTACCACGATCCGTGCAATTACGGACGAAAGGCTGAAAAGCGCTTCGGCCACGGTTTTTTCGACGAACCCCGCTGGATTCTCAACCAGTGCGTGGATAACTGGGTGGACCTTTATCCCAGCGGCCGGGACCAGTTTTGCTGCGGCGGCGGCGGCGGCACGCTGACCACCGGCTACAACGAGGAGCGTGTGTTTTACGGCCGGAAAAAAATGGATCAGATCAAGGCCACCGGTGCTTCCATGGTGGTGGTCCCCTGCCACAGCTGCCACGGCCAGCTCAACAGCATCAAATCCACCTACGGAATGGATACCCTGGAAGTCAAATACCTCTGGGAACTGGTCGCCGACTGCCTGGTCCTGTAAGCCCGGCTCCCGGCTGCAAAAACCGGGTTCTCCTAATCGGGCAGCATGTCGTAAAAATAGAGCATGGCGTCCGAGCGGGTGATGATGCCCACCATCTCGCCGTCTTGCATGACGGGAAGCCGGCCGATATCGTGCTTGACCATGAGGTGGGCGGCCTGGATGGGACTGTGCCGGATATCGATGGTCATGGGCTTGATACTCATGAAGGCCTTGACCGGGGCCTTGAGCTGGCTGTCTCTTTTGATCTTGCGGAAATCGCGCCGGGAGATCACCCCAACCAGGGTCTTACCGTCCATGACCGGAAACCCCGTACAGCCTATTTCCCGACGCGCTGGGGCAACATGTA
>JBJKSK010000465.1:0-3375 GCA_046704125.1 Desulfobacterales bacterium
AGAGCCTTTTCCATGGTCGTGTATATGTGGTCTGCGCCGATTTTTTCGAACAGATGGGTCCTTATAAACACCTTCATCACGGCTTCGTTGACCCCGCTGAAAGAAAAATCCACCCCGGCCCGCCGGGTTCGATCGATGAGCAAAGACAGCGTTTCCTCTCCGGAGGCGTCGATGTCATTTATTCCGTTGGAGGCCAAAATGATTTGTTTCAGACTCTTTTTGCTGTGCAGCAAGGCGGTGATCTGGTCGTCCAGGAAACTGGCGTTGGCGTAAAACAGCGGCCCGTCGAATCGGATCAGGGAGATATAGGCGCATTGCATCAGCCCGTGGGCATCCGCGCAACGAAGCGCCTGGTCGTCGTAGCGGGCCAAGGAGGCCACAGTGGGCCTCATGCTCTTGTACAGGAACACGGCAAGCGACAGCAGCACCCCGACCCCGATTCCCATGTCCAGGTGCGGAGCAAAGGCCAGGGTGCAGACGAAGGTCAAGATTGAGATGACCCCGTCGTACCATTTGGCTTTCCAGGCGTGGATGAAGCCGTTGACATTGAGCAGACCGATGACGGCGATCATGATCACCGCCGCCAGCACGGACTGGGGCAGATAGTAGAGCAGCGGCGTGAAAAAGAATAAAGCGACGACCACTGCCGCGCTGGTAAATACCGAAGACAGTCCGGTGACTGCCCCGGACTGGAGGTTGACCGCCGACCGGCTGAAAGAGCCCGACGTCGGAAAACTTTTACCCATGGAGCCAAGGATATTGGCGATCCCTTGACCGATGAGTTCCTGGTTGGGGTTCAGGCGCTGGCCGGTTTTCCCCGACATGGCCTTGGCAATCGAAATAGCCTCCATGAAACCCAGCAGCGAGATGATGGCCGCGTTGGGGAAAAGATCCAGCATCACCTTGTAGTCGATCCGGGGAATGGAAAAGGCGGGCAGTCCCTTGGGGACGGCTCCCACCACCTCGCCTCCGCCCACCATCACCAGGGCATCGGGCTTCAAAGGCTGGTTGCCCACCTTGAGGCGCCAGGTGTGTCCGTCGGTGACCGCTCCCGGTGGGATTTGCTTCCGGAGGAAAAATTTCAACGAACCGTCTTTTTGGGGCACGCCGGAGAAAAGCAAGCTTCGCAGCCGGTTGCGGTATTCGCCGGATTCGTAGGTGAGCAATTCACTTTTTATGTTCAGGACACTGATTTCATGCTCTACATCCAGCCGGGGCAGGATGTTGGCGGCGCTTCTGGTTGAATGGAGTTTTTGGTTGGCTGCGGTGCGCCGCTTGGCCAGCTCGGGAAGGCCTTTCATGGCGGTATTGAACTGCTCGATGAGCCGGCTGGTCTCCGGAGAGGCGATCTGGGTTACGGGCACGCTCCGGTTGTCTTGGAAGCCGATGGCCCAGGCGATCACTGTGGTCAGACTGACAGCCACCAGCACATTGGGAATTCGCGGGTTGACGCGTTTTAACCCGTACATGACGGCAAAGGCGAACAGCGCCATGAAAAAGGTGGGCCAGTGGGTATAGTGCATGGCCGCTTTGCCCACGTTGATGACGGTCTGGTAGTGGTGTGCCCCCGTTTCCACATTCACGCCGAAAATCTTGGGCAGCTGCGAGGTGGCGATGATCAGGGCCGCGGCGTTGGTGAACCCGTTGACCACGGGGTGGGACAAGAAATTGACCACCAGCCCCAGACGCAGCAGTCCCAGGGCCAACTGGAAAACGCCGACCATAAACGCCAACAATATGGCGTAGGCAATGTAGCCCTGGCTTCCCGAGGCGGCCAGAGGAGCCAGAGATGCCGATGTCATCAGGGAAACCACCGCCACCGGGCCGGTGGCCAACTGGCGGCTGGAACCAAACAGCGAGGCGAGTATGGGAGGCAGAAAAGAGGCGTAGAGCCCGTAGTAGGAGGGCATTCCAGCCAGTTGGGCATAAGCCATGGATTGGGGGATGAGCACCAGCGCCACGGTGAGCCCCGAGAGTGCGTCGGCGCCAAGCTTGTCGAGACCATAGCCCTTGAACCAGTCCAGAAAAGGGAAAAATCGCCTTAGCATCAGCCGCACCTAGTCTTTTTCGGTTATCTTCGGAAAGGGTTGAAGCATCCTTCGCGCAGAGGAGGTCAGGTCGCTGTAAAGCGCCTGCGTATCGTAAAAATTGTAGCTGTCAAACCGCACCAGTCCGTCGACCATGGCAAACAGGATCATGGCGATTTTGCCAGCCGGCATATCCGCGATGGACCCGTCCTGCTGCCCCATGACCACGGCCTGTTCGAAATGATCCACCAGGCAGCTGAAAATGGCTTCCATGTGCTGCCTGCAGATGGTGTTGGTGGTGGCCAATTCATAGGGAAAACGCTGGTGCAGCAGCTTGAACCAGACTCTTTTGGACCTGGCCAGATAGATGTGAAAGTCGATGATCGCCTCGACTCGATCCAATCCGGTGGCAAAGGTGCGCTCGGCCAGATGATGCTCAAGCGCGGCGATGAGCTCATTTTTGGCATGTTCAAGGATGGCGAGGAAAATTCCCTCTTTGTTCTTGAAATGGTAAAAGATCGTTCCTTCGGCCACTCCGGTTATCCTGCAGATGTCGGCCATGGATGTATATTTGAATCCCTTTTCGGAAAACAAAAAGGTGGCCGCCTGGAGAATCGCCTCTTTTTTGCTCATCGTGTCTCCGTGGGGTTGAAGAAACCGACTGAGTACCCAGTCAGTTGTTACAATATGCAACAATCAAGATAAAGTCAAGTTTAATTTCAAGGGGTAACAGAATGAAGACGTCAGTCGGAAAGAAAGGAGAGCGTTTCGATGTGTTGTCGGTACCCGGATTCTGAGATCGGTTCCCACTCGGTGGTCAGGGAAAACTGGACGATGGCGCTGACTTCCGGGGCAAAGACCTTGCCGGCTTTGATGGCTGGATTTTTGGCCAGAAATTTGAATCCGCTGCCCATATCGATGAGCAGATCCATCGTCTCGCCGTCTTCCATCAATTGCACCAGCAGAAAGGGACGCATCATTGCCCGGCCTTTGACAAAGCGCTTTCCCTGGCGGCCGGTGGTCACCTCCAGCACGGGATGCTGCAGTTGAACGGCGGAACCGCCGGGGCCGATGAATATGGCCTGTTCCATCAAGTACTCACCATCGACAAAGGGAATGGCTTCGGTCATGGTTTTCTCCGTTTATGCGTGTGGGGCCCATCCATTGCGGCCCGGTCAGGTTGCCGCGATGCCGGTCCGTGGCCAAGTGCCTGCCGCGGCCAAATCAGCTTCATGACCGTGGTGGTGGTGAGCTACACCATCAGGTATTTTTTCCGGATCGCCTCGTTTTCACGCAGCTGCGAAATGCTTCCGTGAAAGCGAATCACTCCGTTGTCGATGACATAAGC
>JBJKSK010000466.1:0-2808 GCA_046704125.1 Desulfobacterales bacterium
CGGAACCGGTCCGGCCTGGAGGATCTTGGCCACCTCATGGCGCGAGATCAGGTGTTTGCTTAAATTTCCGGAAACGACTTCTCCCAGGCCTCCCAGGTAGATGATTTGATCCAACCCGGCTCTTTCGGCGGCTTGTGCCATGTTTTGGGCACCGGTCCGGTCTGCTTGAGCAAAGCCGCTTTTCTGGGCGGTCATGGAATGTACCAGGTAAAAAGCGGCCCGGCAGCCGTAAACGGCCTGCTGCAGGGACTCGGCGTCGAGCACATCGCCTTGAACCAGGGTTACGTTCGGGTGCGCGCTCCAGGGGCGGCATCCGAGTTTTGCCATGGAACGGGCCATGGCCGTGACCCGGTATCCGGCCTCAAGCAGTTGGGGGACCAGCCGGCCTCCCACGTAACCGGTGGCCCCGGTGACCAGCAACGCCTCTTTTCGCATGGCCATTTCCCTTGTTCGGCCCCATTATCCGTGGCTGGAAGACGCCGGCTTGCGGGACCGGGAGGATTGGGGTTTCCGGGGGCGGCGACGCCGGGAGGGGCGATTTGCCGAGGTTTTTTCACCTTCTTTTGTCGGGCGTGCAGCCGGCGGTTTGGGAAGGTCCAACCAGGTGTCCGGCGGGTGGATGCAAGACAGCGGGTGGCCGATAAATTCCTCGATGCCGGGAAGTTGAAAGGAATCGTCTTCGCTGGCGAAACTCACCGAGATCCCCGTTGCTCCGGCCCGGCCCGTGCGGCCGATGCGGTGCACGTAGTCCTCGGGGTCCTGGGGCAGGGTGTAGTTGACCACATGGCTGATGTCTTCCACGTGGATGCCGCGACCGGCCACATCGGTGGCCACGAGGATGCGGATGCGGCCCGCCTTGAAATCGTCCAAGGTCCGGATGCGCTTTTTCTGCGGGATGTCTCCGGAGATAATGGCGCAGTTGAGCCTGTAGCGGACGAGCCGGTCGGTGAGGCGGCGGGTCTCGTCCTTGCGGTTGCAAAAGACCATGACCCGCTGGAGATTTTGCCGGGTGATGAGGTTATACAGCAGGGCAAACTTGTCCTCATTGGTCACGATGTAGGTGACCTGGTCCACGGAGTTTACCTCCACCTGTTCGGGCTCGATCTCAACGACCACCGGGTCTTTGGTCCACGACGCCGTCAGCCGGGTAACCTCTGGGGTCAGGGTGGCAGAAAACAGCATGGTCTGTCGTTTGGCCTTGGGCGGCGTGCAGTACACGATACGGCGCACGTCGGGGATAAAGCCCATGTCCAGCATCCGGTCGGCCTCGTCGATGACCAGTATTTCCACCTGGGACAGGTCCAGATCCTTGTGCCGGTGAAAGTCCAGCAAACGTCCCGGGGTGGCCACGATGATGTCCACGGTGCCGCTGGTAAGCTGGCGACGCTGTTTCTCGTAATCCATCCCGCCAAAAATCGTCACCACCGTGGCATGGCAATAGACGCCCAATGCCCTGGCCTCGTCGGCGATTTGAAGCACCAGTTCCCGGGTGGGTGCCAGAATGAGCACCCGCGGCGTCCCCGAATGTCTTTTTTCCTTCACAGGTTGGCGCAGGAACCGCTCGTAGATGGTGATCAAAAACGCGGCGGTTTTTCCCGTACCGGTCTGGGCTCTTCCCGTGGCGTCTTTCCCGGCCAGGGTGGAGGGCATGATTCCGGCCTGGATCGGGGTACAGTATTGGAAGTTGAGGTCGGCAATCGCGTGCATCACCTCCAGGGGAAGATCCAGATCCTGAAACCGCATCTTGCCGTCGGCCAGCGCGACATCGAATTGGGCGGGATCCCAAGCTGCGACCTCCGGCCCTTGGGCGACGTTTTGGCCTTGAATCAGGGAGTCCACATTTTTTTTGTGTGATTTTCGACGCCTGGCGCTTTTTCGGGGCGGTCGGGCGTTTTTTTTCAGAAGTGATTGGTTTCGGGCCGGTTCGGTTTCGCTGCTAAAGACGGTTGCAACCGTTGCTGGGGGAGATTGTTGATTTTTATGGGGACGGGTCAGATTTCGGATTTTAGTTTTTAATTTGCTGATTATGCTCAAAATTATCCTGTTTGCCGGATGATTCGGAGATAACCATCATCATCTCCTGGCACCCACTGCGCTTTCTGTGTTGGTTCGCCGTGCTGGATCGGTTTGTTCGGGTCGTGTTGCCAAAGGCCTATCATCAGGCCAACTTTCTACTTATACGTGGGTATCCACGGCGATGCAAGCATAATTGTTTTTCTACGGACGTCCTGCGCTTTGAACGTGAGCGATGCCGCCGGCAATCCGGCGGGTGAGAATTCCCGTTATCGGTTTACATCCAGTTGGGCCACCAGGGAGGCGATAAGATTGGGTTCGCCACGGGTGTCATCGCGGGTTTCCTGGTAAAAGAGAACCCGCAGAGACAAAAAGGTGTAAAGCAGTTCATTTTTGCGGAGCAGATAATCGCGGCACGAGGGTTGGCAGGCCGATGCATCGGTGTCTTCCAGAAAGGACTCGAAAATCAGTATACCGCCGGGGCAAAGCCCTTCACGGATGTAGGGAAACAGGCGTCGGTTCAGATATCGGGTGTTGACGATGAGACGATATCTGCCTTTTGAAATTTGCCAGGTGTCCAGGTCGGCCCGGATGGCCTGTATCCGGGGGTGCATTCCGGTCAGTCGCTGCACGGCCACATCGGAGATGTCCACCGCGTGGACGGTAAACCCCTGCTGGGCCAGAAACAGGCTGTTTTTACCGCTTCCCGCGGCGACATCCAGAGCCAGGCCACCGGCGGCCAAGGCGGCATAGGTTTGAACGATTTTCGAGGCCTCACCGCAGTAATCCTGGGTG
>JBJKSK010000467.1:0-3952 GCA_046704125.1 Desulfobacterales bacterium
CGGATGAGGCCGGAATGCTTTTTTCCGGTCATTTTGCTTCGCGCCGGCACCCGCTATTGATTTTGTCTTCAGCAATCTGATATGGTCTGAGCAACTGCAATAAGACACTTTTCCCGCAACAACGGCGAATTTGCTTCGGCTGGAGGACGACCACCCGCGCGAAAGACAGCGGTACTTCCAGCAAATCCCGGCTATTTGACCATAGGGATGGGGGGACCTCTGCGGCTCGATATTGGATATTTTGATGACTCAACTGGCTTCCAAAATTTTGTTTGATCGACGCGACTACGCGCTGCTCAACATCGTCAACGACGTGCTCAACCGGGACCGGTCCCTGGCCTACACCAAGAAACTGTACTACCATTTCTTCCATTCCCGGGGCATAATAGAACTGGCCGAATCCAAAGGCCTTCGCATCGCCTATGCGGTCATTCACCTGCTCTATTCCCTGGAGGCGGGAAAAGTCGACGACCGGCTAAACGCCCTGCGGGCCCTTCGCGACGAAGTGCTCAATACCGCCTACGGCTCGCTTCCCCGAAACACGGCCCGGGTCCTGCTGCAGATCATGAAAGAATTCGTGCGGGCTCACCCGGACGCCGACCGGCAGCTGGAACTGGCCCACGATTTCAGGGCGTCCACATCGGGAAAACCGCACATCATCCGCTACCAGCTGCGCCGTTATCATTTGCTGGAAATGCCCGAGGACTGGAACCAGGTCGCCTTCGACAGCCATGTCCACGATGCCAATACCAAGGGCCGGAAAAGCTCCACGCATCTGATCATGGATGCCTGGATCAAGGGCATCCGGCAGTTGACGGTGATTTTCTACAATACCGTACCCCCGCGAGCCGCCGCCGAACTCCTGGAAGCCGCCGAGATCATGGATATCACGGTGCGCATCGGAATCGAATTCTCCGCCCGGTTCCGGGGAAAATACGCCCAGTTCATCTGGGAACCCAAAGGTTTCAACGACTCCCAGGCCTTTCTGTGTTTTCTCGCCGAACCCTCGGTGGTCGCCTTCATGGCCCAGGGCCAGGAGGTCTCGGAATACCAGCAGGGCCACGTGCTCAAAATATTTCGCGCCTTCAACGCCAAACACCGCCTGGCCATCTCCCGGACCTGCGGCATCCAGCTGGCCCCATTGGACTCGACCGAGTTTAGCGCCTTTGTGGGCTCCGGGCAGGCCTCAATCCACCACCTGACCCGCTTTGTTCACCAGAAGGTCATCGGAGCGCTTCAAACCCGCGTCGAACACCTTCGCGAGGGTTTTGCGGCCATGACCTCCGAACAGCAGAAAAAAACGGCGGCCTGGGTGGAAAAGATGAACGTCCTGGATATCGAGACTCTGATCCAGGGATATCTCAAACCGGCAAGCAACCCCGACATTCCCAATCCCGATGTGGTTTTCGACGATGCGCTGCAGCCCGAACTGCTCCGGATATCGCCCAGCGAACTGGTACACCGGTTCATCCAGGTGCACTCGGCGTGCAACATCACGTTGAACCTGAGCAATCTCTACGTCGAAGATGTCCTGGAACTGTTGTATGACTGCAACGGCAGCATCAACCAGTTGGAAATCTTCAACCTCAAGGATTATTCCGAGAAAAAGACCCGGCACATCCCCCAGATCAACGAACTGCAGCAGGCCATCAACGAAGGCAACGCCATCGCCCTGAAACGGGTGATCCGCAAGGTCATTGAAAAACTGGCCGTTTCAGACTGCCCGGATAAAACCGACCGGGTGGAAAAACTGTCCGTGATTCTCCACGATATCGAAACGCTTCGATCTCTTTACAAGGGAACCGCCATCCGGGCCATGCTGGGAAGCGATTCCACCGGCCGTTCCCCGCGGGTCCATGGAATGGGGCTGGTTTTAAAGGAGACGCTGCCGCGAAAAACCCGGAGGGACGTGGACCGGGGCACGGACATCTCCCGGCAGATCGTGCCGATCCACATGACGGCCCTGCGTCGGGTCACCTATGTGCCCACCGCTGGAACCAACGGCCCGATCAGCCTCGTTGTCAAAGCCATCGGCCATCTGCCCGGCTGCAGGTCGCTGGTGCAGCGCAAGAGCCAGGACTGGGTGCTGCAAGGGGGTGCGACCCGGATGACCGATGAGGGAAATGTCGTCACCCTGGGAGGTGCCCAGATCGGAGAAGACAACGGGCTATTGCTGAAGAAACCCCAAGAAAAAGTCCGGCATCAAAAGATATCATGGAAGTATCTCAACACGGGGCTTAAGAACACGCTGAAGGTGTTCATCGGCTTTGTTCCCGCCTTTCTCACCTTTGCTCTCACCAAGGACTGGTGGCTGCTGGCCTATTTCGGCGCGTTTATCTGGTTTGGCATAACGGGGCTGAGAAACATTTTGCAGTCCGTTCTGGGTGGCGGCGGCTTGCGCCGATCCCCCCTGCTGCGATGGAATGACTACGTCAGCTGGGATCGGCTGACCGACTCCCTGCTCTTCTCCGGTTTTTCGGTCCCCCTGCTCGATTGGGTGGTCAAGACCCTGATTCTCGACAGGATGTTTAACATTACCACCTCCACAAATCCCGAAGCCCTGTATACCTTTATCGCGCTTACCAACGGGGTCTATCTTTTCTCCCACAACATCTTCCGGGGGCTTCCCCGGGCGGCGGTCTACGGCAATTTTTTCAGAAGCATCATCAGCATTCCCATCGCCATCGCCTTAAACGCCGGCATTGGGTGGCTGCTGGGAACCGCCGGGGTCGTGGACATCAACGACATCCTCCAGAGATGGGCCGCGGTGATCTCCAAGACCGCATCGGAGTGTGTGGCCGGCGTGATCGAAGGCACCGCCGACCGCTACCAGAATATTCGCATCCGCCAGCAGGATTTTCGAGTCAAACTCAGCCAGTTGTTCGATGTCTTTTCCCAACTGGAATTGATGTTTCCTGAAATTGATGTCATCGAAGTGCTCCAAGCCCCGGATCAGGGCATCGACAAGAGCAACACCGAAGCCAAGGACCTTGAAAAGCTGATCATGGTCACGGCCCTGGATCTGCTCTATTTCTGGATGTACCAGCCAAGAGCCAGGAACGCCATGGCCGATCTGCTGCGCAGCCTGCCCGGCGAGGAACGTCAAATCCTGGTGCGCTCCCAGTTTGTGCTGCTGCGTTACAAGGAAATCAGCCAACTGTTTATCGACGGCGTGGTCGGGAAAAATTTCGCCCGGCCCCTGGCCTTTTACCTGGATCGATCCCAAGAGTACCTCGACGGCTTAAGCCGCATGGCCGCCGTCTACGGTGTCCAGGCGATCGCCGGCTGAGGGCCCGTCGCCCCTTCGGGATACAATTTGACTTCTCAAGCGGTTTTTTGTAGATTAAAGGTGAAAATCAGGGCAAATTCCCACGCGCCGGCGATTGGGACGCCGGCCATCCGCGTTTCCTGAGCCAAGTCTCACATGGCGTGCGTCTTGTGAGAAGCGCCATGATTCGCACCTTCACCCTGGTCTGATCCAAACCCCGCCCCAGCCCTGTTTTTTTCTCGACCCGCCATAACCGAAAGGCGGGCAGGATCATGTTATAGTGGAAAATGAAGGACTTCCCACGGTTCACGTGTAACCACTCACAAAAAGGGGGTTGCCATGCGGTTGCATCTGCAAAACGTGTTATGGACCACCGATTTGTCTGATTTTTCCATCGGTACCGTAGATTATGGCATCAATCTGGCCAAACTCTACAATGCCAAACTCTACTTGTGCCACGTGGTCAATCTGCCTTCGGTGGCGGCCTTTTATGGCGGTGTCTATGTGGATACCGTGGAGGAGCAAAACCGGAGCATGACCTTTGCAAAGGAGCAACTCGAAGCGCTGATGCGGGGAAAGGAGGTGGATTGGGCACCCCTGGTGGGCACCGGTTATATCGCCGACGAGATCACCCGTATCGTGGAAGAAAAAGATATTGATCTGGTGATCTCGGCCACCCACGGC
>JBJKSK010000468.1:0-2866 GCA_046704125.1 Desulfobacterales bacterium
CCCCGTCCCTCTTTTTCCGTCTCCTCGATGGTATAAGAGCCGTCTCCAGCAGATTCCCAGCGGGTGGCTCGGTCGGCGCCGGCCGCCTTGGAGATCAGCACGACCCGCTCAGCGACGATAAAGCTGCTGTAAAAGCCGACTCCGAACTGCCCAATAAACTCAGGTGAAAGCCCGTTGGCGGTTTTAGACTGTTCCAGGGCCGCGAGAAACGAAGCCGTCCCGCTTCGGGCGATTGTCCCGATATTTTCCACGACCTCATCGTAGGTCATTCCGATACCGTTGTCGGAGACCTCCAGGACACGGGTTTGCTTATCGGCAAAGATCCGGATCTTGAATTCCGCATCGGTTCCCAGGATGTCCCCCTCGGTCTGGGACTTGAACCGGAGCTTGTCGATGGCATCGGAGGCATTGGAAATCAACTCTCTGAGAAAGATCTCTCGGTTGGAGTAGAGCGAATTGATGATGAGGTTGAGAAGTTGCTGAACTTCGGTTTGAAATTGGCGGGTTTCTTTCTTGCTTTCCATAAGGCCTAACGAATCTCCTTTCACTATGACGATAATGGGTTCCGGGTTCCACCCGGCATTTCGAAAATGGCCGCCGGATGCCCGAACAACAGTTTCCGTTTATGCACAATCTGCTGAAAAAATTAGATTCATTTTCAATTTGTCAAGCCCTGTCAGCCATAGTCCGGCGCAAAAGCGGTAAAGCCCAGACAGGGACCAAACACGCATGACATCCCCAAGGCGGGTTAGCCCGAAAGGCTTCATTCTGCAGGAGAAGATTAGTGATGAAAGTTCGTGAAACTCGCGGACCGGTTTCTGCTTTTTTTGACAGGGTTTGAGCAGCAGGACGCAGCCATCGCAGGACAAACGTGAAGCCGCTTCATGCAGGTCATCATGATGTGAAGCTAAACGGTGTTCAAGATCCAGTGAATCGGTTACCGGGCGAGCACCTCGGAGACGGCTGCAAGCACCTGGTCGTGCAGGCGGCCGTTGGTGGCAAGAATGCCGGTGTTGTTGACCAGTTTGAGCCCGGCGGTAAAATCCAGGTCCTTGCCCGTCGCGTCGGTCACACGGCCTCCGGCGCCTTCTACGATGACGGACCCGGCCGCATGGTCCCAGATATTTTCCCGGTAGGTGGTGTTTCTGGGAAGCCTTAGGTAAATGGTGGCATCTCCCCTGGCGACCGCGGCGTACTTGACCTGGCTGTCGATGCGATGCGCCACTGCACGGATTCCCAGCAAAGTCGAGATCCGGGCATGAATATCATGGGCGGCGTGATCGTGTTCCACAGACTCGCAAAACCGGGCCGAGGCCACATCGGTCAGTTGCTCCACGCGCACCGGCCTTGGCGGCCCCCCGGCCAGGGATTTCGCCCAGGCTCCCTGTCCCCGCAATGCGTATACCAGGCAACCGGTTCGATCCGAGTCTTCAAACGGCAAACGAGGGCAGCCCAGGACGCCTGCGACCACCGCGCCATCCTGGATCAATGCCAGGGCCACGGCGTACTGGTCGCCCCGAAGAAACCCCTTGGTGCCGTCTATGGGATCCACGGTCCAAAACCGCCCGCATCCATTCGGGGCACGGGATCCCCGATCAATGGCATCCATCAGCCCATCAGGGCCAATGGCATCAGGCATCGCCTCATTGACCAATCGAAGCACTTGGCTGGCGATCTGCGGATGGTTCCGCATCAGTCCGGAATCCTCCTCACCCACGATAAGGTCATCGGGAAAATGAGCGGAAATCACCAGATTGATGACCGCCTGGCTGGCCAAGTCAGCGATGGTCACCGGCGAGCGGTCCTTTTTGACCAGGGTATCGCCGGCCGCCAGGTTCTGTTGGACCTGGCGGCACAGGCCAGAAGCTTTTTCCACGGCGCTTAATGCGACGGTAAGTTCTTTTTCGAAATTCATGACCGGTTTCTGTTTCTGGAAGAGAAAAGACGGTGGCCACACCGCAGCCAAGTCGCCCATAAAAGTCCCGGGGACATTTTCCATTGACCCGCGACGATTCCATCATTAGTGTGACATTTTAACCTGTAATGCAAGCTTAAACATTTCCATCTGGAGGTTTCATGGCAACACCAAAAAAGGCCGAGACGGTTTACGTCAAACAACAAACCCTGGTATGGGTGGCTTTTCTGACTCTCGTCGTCGGGTTTTTCGCCGGGGTGGGACTCACCATCTACAAAACCGGCTCGGCCACCATGCCGGGCGTACAGACACCGGGGTTTCAAGGCTCCGGCGCCCCCAGCGCGGGGCTGTCGCCGGGAAAGGCGCAGATGCTTGCCGCCCTTGAAAAAGAGGCCGTTTCCAAGCCCAACGATGTCTCCACCTGGACGCAACTGGGCAATCTGTATTATGACTCCAATCAGGTCGACAAGGCGATTGCGGCCTATAAAAAATCTCTGGCCATAGACGGATCCAACGCCGATGTCTGGACGGACCTGGGGGTGATGTACCACCGCAAGGGTCAACCCCGAAAGGCTATCACCGCCTTCGACAAGGCCCTTTCCATCGATCCCAAACATGAGGCCACACTCTTTAACAAAGGCATCGTGGAAATGCACGACCTAAACGACGAAGCCGGCGCGCTTAAAACTTGGGGGGAACTGATTAAGATCGATCCGAATTTCGCGACTCCGGACGGCCAGCTTTTGGCCAATATGATCTCGGCGTTCAAACAGCATTCCTAACGGCTCAGGCAGTTCGGCAATAGGCTTTAGAGCTATTTATGGCTCGTAGTCGCGCACCAGCACCTCCCGGGGCTTGGCGCCATCGGCTGGGCCTACGATTCCTTCCTGCTCCATCATCTCGATGATGCGCGCGGCCCGGTTGTAGCCGATGCGCAGATGCCGCTGCACC
>JBJKSK010000469.1:0-3199 GCA_046704125.1 Desulfobacterales bacterium
GTTTCCGTGGTTCCGGCGCTGGTCACTTGAGGAATCTGAAACACCCGGATCTCGGGGCTGGTTGCGTTTTCCGGGTTCGTTTCCGTGTAGGCCACCACACTGTTGGTGGTGCCCAAATCGATTCCGATGATATACGCGCCGCTCATAGGATCTCCACTTCGGCCGGAGCGATGACCTCCGGGTTTTGGCGGGAAGCCAGAGTCGGCAACTCAATTTTGCCGGCTTTCCAGCCGCGGTGACGCAATACGCCCTGAAAGGGCGGCTGGCCGGTGACGTTGCCGGTCAAGGTAACCATGCTGGGGTCAAACCCCGGCTCGATGCTCACCGGATCTCCCTCTTTTTTTTCGATCACGGCTTTTGGCGCCACCCGTTTTTCGATGGCCTTACGGCAGTTTTCATGAATGCTGCGCACCGCCGCCCCGATCTGGTCGTCTTGGTAGCTATCGAGGTTTTCCGAAAAAAAATCCATCAGCCGGCCTTCTCGCTGCAATACGGAAAGCAGATGGAAAAACATCAAACGATCCCCTTGAATTTTCTCGGCACGATCCATGGTCACCGTGTCGTTTATGGAAACAGACTCCGACTGCCTGGTCTTTATTTTCCGGACATTGGATGGGCCAACCAGTTTGGTCAGACTCCGCTTGGCGAAAAACCAGATCAGAAGCCCTGTTCCAAAAAAGGCGGCGGCGGTGGCCGGCAGCCCGCAAATCCACCATAAATGTCTTGCCGCCGCTATCCATGCGGAAACATGGGAAACCGCGGAAAGCCCACCGGAGGTCTGAGGCAAGGCGGCCGCATGCTTAGACAGCCTGTCCAACCCGACATAGACGGCCGCATCGACAAGCAGAAACAACATCGCCATGAAAGAAATTATAATGGCAAAAATTCGTTTGGAATATTGGCCGGTTATGGTTTCCATCCGTTTCGGTCTCCTGTTGGTTAGAAATTTGGACAAGCCGATGGACATAAGCTGGTATAGTAAAAACCGTACAGAACTCTGTCAAGCCAGATTTATGAAGGACTGACGGGTTTGCGAAAGGCTTTTACTTGTTTTTCAGGTATGCTATGGTAACGAGCAAAAGGAAAGCAGCAACCATGGACATGAAAAAACCCTTCCGGTATCAATTCGATTTTGAGATCGGCTATCTGATCAAGAGCCCTTGCAGGGAATGCAGCTGCTGCAGCGAACTGCCGCACTGTCAAGACGAGTGTCAGATCCTGGATCGCATCCATGAGGCTATGGCGCAATGCGTCGCGTCTACGCGAAGTGTCGCCCCGCACGAATGATCCGATAAGGATTCACGATCTGTGCCGCTGCCCTTCTTATGCTCCTGCAATGCCGTAGACGCTACAGAGACAACTCATGCCACAAACGGATCTGCCGATATCTGACCTTTTCGCGTTTATCGAATCGGATTCCCAGCACCTGACCCTGCGGTTTGGCGCCTGTTTGGATGTCGGGGTTACAGCCCGGATTTTCAGGGAGCTTTTTCCCGTGATCCGGGGGAAAAGGCCAGCGGCGCTCACCGTCGATTTGCAGGAGGTCACCCGTATCGACGACTATGGCGCGTTGGTCCTGTTCGAATTAAAGCATCTGATGACCGGCCGCTCCTTTGAGATTCGCAACACCGGTGCCCGGGCCCACGAGGTCTTGTCCCAAGTCGATTTCGATTTTCATGAAAAGCGTGTCACCTCCGGGCGCAGACGATTCCGGAATCCCATTGTCCGCCTCGGCGAGGCCACCATCAGCCAATTCAAGAACACCGCGGTCATGGTCTCGTTTCTGGGATCGGCGATTCTGGCGATGGCCAAAATCTGTCTGCGTCCCAAATCCCTGAGGATCGGCGATACCATCACCTGCATGGAAAAAACCGGAGTGGATGCGCTGCCCATTGTGGCACTGATCAGTTTTCTGCTGGGGCTGATCATGGCCTTCATGTCTTCCATGCAGCTAAAGCAGTTTGGGGCCAACATCTATGTGGCCTCCCTGGTGGGGCTGGCCATGGTTTCAGAGCTTGGCCCCATCATGACCGCCATTATCGTGGCCGGCCGCACCGGTTCGTCGGTTGCCGCCGAAATCGGAACCATGAAAATTTCCGAGGAGATCGACGCCCTGTACACCATGGGATTTGATCCGACCCTGTTTCTGGCGGTCCCCCGGATCGTGGCCGCCGTTCTCGTGGTGCCGCTGTTGGCCTTATTTTCGGATATTTTTGCCATCGCCGGGGGGCTTCTGGTCGGAGTCACGATGCTGAACCTAACGGCTAGCGCCTACATCGCTAAGACAATTCAGACACTGACCCTTTTTGAGGTCCTGTGGGGAATGTTCAAAAGCGGCGTGTTCGCCCTGGTTATTTCCTGGATCGGCTGTTTGAGGGGTTTTCAAGCCCGGGGCGGGGCAGAGGCCGTCGGCAACGCAGCCACTTCGGCGGTGGTGAGCAGCCTCTTTCTCATCATTTTGCTGGATTCCATTTTTGCCGTCATCCGAAGCTATTGGTAGGCTCATGCCGACACCGCTGATTCAAGTCGAAAATCTCGTGGCCCGCTATGGAGAAACCGTGATCCTGGACAAGGTCAGTTTCTCCGTCTATACGGGGGAAATCCTGGTTGTATTGGGAGGCAGCGGCTGCGGGAAATCGACACTGCTTCGGCACATGATCGGGTTAAACCGCCCTCATTCCGGGAAAATGCTCATCGACGGCATCGACATCAGCTCCTGTGAAGCTTCCGCTTTCCAGCAGACTCTGAAAAAAATCGGGATCCTGTTTCAGGGAAGCGCCCTGTTTGGTTCCATGACGGTGGGAGAAAACGTGGCGCTGCCCATCACCGAATATGCCGATTTGCCCGCAAACGTGATCCAGGATCTGGTCCGGATGAAGCTGTGCCAGGTGGATCTGGGTGGCACCGAAAATTTCATGCCCCATGAACTCAGCGGGGGAATGAAAAAACGCGCCGGATTGGCACGGGCGCTGGCTTTAAACCCCAAAATTCTCTTTCTCGACGAACCTTCGGCGGGGCTTGACCCCGTCACCGCCGTGGAGATCGATGAACTGCTGCTGCAAATCAACCGGAGCAGCAACACGACCTTGGTCCTCGTGACCCATGATTTGCAAAGCATCTTCAAGGTGGCCCAACGGGTCATCATGCTCGACAAAAGCACAAAGGGCATCATTGCCCAGGGAACTCCCGAGCAGCTCAG
>JBJKSK010000470.1:0-4971 GCA_046704125.1 Desulfobacterales bacterium
CCCCTTGGTATCCAGCACGAGAATCCAGGCATTGATTCCTGAAAGCGCTTACCTCAGGTGGTCAAAGGTCAGTTTGAAATTGGCGGTCACCAGCACTTCGGCGGCCGCATCCGGATTTCCCACCGCATAGAGTCCGGGCACAACCGTGTACCGGTAGCGGTTGATGCCGCACCGGACAAGCCCCGTGGCGATGCGGTCTTCCGTATCGAGAACGGTTTTAATCCTGGGCACAGGACCTGAAGGGGTTTGGATAAAGGAATCGACATAGCTCATGAGCCTGTATCCGGGCTTGTCATACTGAGCCGTGGGATCGGGCGAAAAACCGCAGCCGGCTGAACCGGCCTGGTCCATTGACGGCAGTATGCTAACCCCTGAAGTGGACAGCCTGGTCAGCGTCTGGCCGCTTTTTTCTTTGGGTTTCTTTGTCATTGAGGTTTCAGTTCACCTGTGGTCACTGATGCATCCCGTTTATCGCCTATCGACAATAGATGTTGAGAAAAAACATTAAGCCTGTCAAGAATTTTCTCTGGCCCCTGGGAATGGGTTATCCTGATGCCCGGACGAGAGGCGTCCGGGGATCCGCAAACCACTGATGATCTCCCAGCGCTATATAGAGAATGCTCGTTTTTTCATCGGAAGAGATAATAAGGTCGTTTTGGCCCAAAGGCTTCAAATATAAGGTTGAGACTCACGGCCTCAATCCACTTTTTCTATCACCCGCCGCACATGGGTTGAAGACATGCCTGCGGCCTTTTTACGATATCGGCGCTCCGGCATAGTCGACATCGGAGTTGACGCTCTTCCCTGGGGCCGCGCGGTACGGATACCTCAAATGTCGCTTGGCATGAGCGGCAGTCAAAAACCCATATCACGTTATCCGGCTTTCCCTCCGGGACACACAAGGCTGGTGGTGCTTCCCCTTTCATTTTGGAACCTGGTTGAAATCGTCTTCACGTTGACTCCTGCCGGGCAATGGCATTTGCCCTTCAGGCACCTTTAGGTCAACTCCCCATCAAATTGGGCAGAAAGAGTGAAATCTGCGGGATGCAGATGAGTAGAATCACCTCGAAAACGTCTGCAATGAGAAAAGGCACAATTCCCCGGAAAACCGTTCCCATGGGGACATCTTTGGCGATTCCCTGAATGATATAGACATTTAACCCTACCGGAGGCGTGATAAGCCCCATCTCCGTAAGGCGCACCACCAGAATCCCGAACCAGATGGGGTTGAAACCCAGTCGTGCAATGAGCGGATAAAACACCGGAATGGTGAGCAGCACGATGGCCAGGGAATCCATGATACAGCCCAAAAACAATATCACGAGCAAAATCATGACCAGAATGACATAACGATTTACCGGAAGGCCAGAAACAAGGGTTGCCAGTCTCGTGGGCAGCTGAGTGACGGAAAAGAAATAGCCCAGCAGCATGGCGCCAAGGATGATCATGAAGAGCATGCCGCTGGTTCGGACCGTATCGATTAGGCTTGATTTGAATCCCTCCCAGTTCAGTCTCCTTCTCACCAGGGACAGGAAGAAGGTTCCGAAGGCACCGACGCCGGCGGCTTCAGTAGGGGTAAAAATGCCGGCATAAAGCCCTCCGATAACCACGAAAAACAGCAGAGACACTTCCCATATGCCCAGAAGCGCTTTGGCTTTTTCGCTATAGGTCGTTCGGGGTCCCCGGGGCCCGATGGCCGGGTTGCGCTTTGTCAATATGGCAATGGTGATGATGTAAAAAAGCGCCTCGAGAATCCCGGGAATGAAACCCGCCATGAAAAGCTTGGCGATGGACTGCTCCGTGATGATGCCATAGATAATGAGAATAATGCTCGGGGGAATGAGAATGCCGATGCACCCGCCGGCCGCGATGCAGCCGGTAGCCAGGGCAGGGTCATACTTGTATCGCTTCATTTCAGGCAGGGCCACCTTGCCCAGGGTAGCCGCCGTGGCCAGGCTGGAGCCGCTGATGGCCGCAAAGCAGGCGCACGCCGCGACACTGGCCATGGCCAGACCGCCTTGCAAATGACCCAACAACCGGTGTACGGCCCGGTATAGGTCCTCGCTCATTCCCGAAGCAAAGGCAAAGGATCCCATGAGAATAAACAGCGGGATCACACTCATGCCCTGAGAGGCGAACGTCGTGTAGGGAACCGTCTTGAGAAGCCCCAAGGCGGGGTGCAGGCCGACGATGTAGGCAAACCCCAAAAATCCAACAAGCCCCATGCTGATGCCGATTTGCATCCTGGAAAAAATCAGGATGACCAGAACCGCCATCCCCACAAATCCTGTAACCGTCGGATTCATTTATGCGATACCTCCGACAACGCTTCGAGAAAATAGACAAAAAGAATCAGACCGAACACCGCCGCAGAGATGGCTACAGGAATGATAAAGGGATATTCGGGAATCAGGAGCACGGACGACGTAATATGGGTATGGTATACGTCGATGAATTCCAGAATGTTCTGCCAGCTGATGATCAGCAAAAAAATGGTTGCGATCAGGCGCGTCGCCACCTCGAGCAGCAGCTGCGCCGTTTTGGGTAACCGGGTGACCACCAGATCCACCCCGACGTGTCCTTTTTCGTAGGCGCAGGCCACAAGCGCGAACGGCACGATTATCGCCATCATGTATTGCGTCAGTTCGTAGGCTCCCGGCAGGGGATGATTCAACAGGTAGCGGAGGCCGACGTCCATCGCCGTCAAGAGCATCAGCATGAACAAAACCGCGCAGCCGACAACCAGAAATACCTGAGTCACCACTTTGTCGATTTTGGATAGAGCGATCGATAACTTCTCAATACGCATGGTGATCATCCGTCTCCTTTTTCGATTGGCCGTGCTTCCCTCAAAGGTTTGAACAGGGGAAAGCAAACAGCGTATGACTTGCCAGGGCACCAAACCCCGAAACCATCCATTTCGCAAAACGCACTCATTGCCCGAAGGCAGAGTCTTTCTGCAAACGGCTCTGCCTGTTTGTCATTTATTCAACCGGCTTGCGGTACGTTGCGGGTGTGGCCTTATCACGCATCGCCAAAGTATAAGAGGAAAGGGAAATCAGAGCCCGACGCCCTTCGAAGATCTGTCGCATATGAATCGACAGAGGGCGAGGGGGGCGGAAAAACACCGGCCCCCCCCTCTGTAATCACCCAGATTCTTTCCCGGGTTTTCGGTAGCACGCTACTTGCTTTGTTTCAGCAACTCCAGCGTCGTATCTACAATTTTCTGTGCCCCGGGATGTCCCTGGGCCGCCCATTTCTTGACCCACTCTTTCCAGATCGGCTTGCCGGCGACCTCCACCCAGCGCGCACGTTCTTTTGCGGGCAAAGTGTAGATGTTGAGGTGAACGTGCTCGGCCTTGGCCTTGGCCATAACCCCGGCCTTGGCCGTGTCAAAGTGGTTGTAACCCCAGAATTCAGAGCCCTTCAGCCCGCTGACGCTCATTATCTCATTCTGAATATCTTTCGGCAGGCTGTTCCACTTGTCCTTATTCATGGAAATGGAAAAGTAGACGGCCGGCAGCGGCGCTTCGGTAAAATATTTCCCCACTTCATACAATCTGAAACCGTGGACGGCTTCCCAGGGCACACCGGACCCGTCGATGACCCCTTTTTGCATGGAGATATAGAGATCCGGCATGGGGATGAGCACGGGGACCGCACCGAGGGCACGCATCATGTCCGTGGGGGGACCACCCGTCATTCTAATCTTCAGCCCTTTTAGGTCTTGTATGGTTTTGACTTCTTTGTTCCGGGTCATCAGGACATAGGGAGTGCTGGTGAAAAGAAGCAAAACCTTGTTGGCGGAAAACTCCTTTCGAATCTGGGGAAATTTTTCATATAATTTCCACAAGACGGCGCTGCCTTTTTCGGCGCTTTTGAACGGCAGGGCCGGGAGGCTGATGACGTCCGCCAGGGGGGTAAGGCCGGGCCAGTAACCATGAAAACACCAGCCGATATCGGCGATCCCGTTCTTTACCGCCTCCCAGGTGTACTTTCCCTTGCAACGGGTCTGTTTGTAGTAGATCTGGATTTTCACCCTGCCGTGGGTGGCTTGTTCCACCTGTTTTGCCCACGGTGCGATGGCGTGGATGCCGCTCCAACTGGTGTCCGAGTTCTGATTGGCAAATCTCAGCATGATGGGGGCATCCGCTGCGTTCGCGTAAGGTGCGGAAATCAGACAAACCGCAAACAGAAAGAGAACCAGCTTTTTCACGGTAAGACTCCTTTCTCTGTTGTTTGGTGGGAATTTTTGGGCATTTTCGGTTCATTGGCCCGAGGCTGGAATGAAAAATTGCATGCAATCTATATCACTGTCAACACCTTTCTTGCCTGCCCAAATCGGCCCGAGATTCCAAGGTCCGATGCCTTCGGGCGGCATCGGGCCGGTTGGCCGATCCTTTTTCAAAGCGGTGCGTACAGCAGCATTTTGCTCTTCGTTTCCATTTCCTTGGCCAGCTGCGCGATGCGTCCGAATTTCATGCAGTTTGCCTGACAGTGCTTGACACAGGCCGGGGTCTCTCCCTTTTTCACCCTTCGGGCACAGAGGTTGCACAGGTCCGTGGGGAAAGGAGTGTAATAAATCGATATCTTTTGCCCCGTATCCAGAATGTGCTCGGTGACCGTGATGCCGTTTCTGCCCGCCGGATACTGGTTTTCCTGCTGGCAGGCCACTTCGCAGGTGTGGCATCCCGTACAATAGTCATATTCGATGAGCAGGCCGTGTTTGCCCATGATTCTATCTCGCCTCCCCTGGTATTTTTGACAGTTTGACCAAGGTGGTTTTGTACTGTCCGCCACCAAATCCCGAGACGCTGTGCTGCGGCCCGGGAATGATCTGGTTGATCTGGTAATCCCAGACACCAAACAGATCCGGCTCGCTGCCTTTTTCTTCCGGCATCCACCAGCCGTGCTCCGTGTGGATCATCTTGGGGTGCACCGTCAGGCTCAACCGGGCCTTTCGTTTGACCC
>JBJKSK010000471.1:0-5595 GCA_046704125.1 Desulfobacterales bacterium
GTGCTGCTCACCTCCCTGGGGGAAGGGATCCACCGGTTTGTCCTGGCCGAATTCACCCAATTTGGCACCAATCTCATCGCCATCAATCCGGGAAAAATTACCACCACGGGAATTCCCGGCGCCATTATCAGCACCGTGCGGCCCTTGAGTCTCGAGGATGCCCGGGCCTTGACTCGAATTCCTCAGGTGTTGGCCGTCACGGCCGTGGTGCAGGGAAACGCACCGGTGCAATACGGCGGGAAAAATCGGCGAACCACCGTGTTTGGCGTCAGTGCCGATACGCCCACGGTCTGGCAGATCCCGGTGGCCACGGGAATTTTTCTCCCCGACGATGATCCCCGGGCCGCCCGATCCCTGGCGGTGCTGGGCAGCAAGCTCAAAAAGGAGCTGCTTGGCTCCGAAAATCCCCTGGGCCGGCGCATCCGCATCGGGGGAGAACGCTTCCGGGTCATCGGTGTGATGACCTCAAAGGGGCAGATGCTGGGCTTTGACCTGGATGACACCATCTACATTCCCACGGCCCGGGCGCTTTCGCTGTTTAACCGGGAAGGTCTCATGGAAATCGATCTGCTCTATGCCGCCTCGGCCAGCGTCGATCAAATCCGCCATCGGGCCACATCTATTCTCACGGCCCGCCACGGCATGGAAGATTACACCATCACCACCCAGCAGCAGATGCTTGACGTGCTGGGTTCGGTGCTAAACATCCTGACACTGGCCGTAGCCGCCCTGGGAGCGATCTCGCTAGTCGTTGGCGGGGTGGGCATCTTGACGATTTTGACCATCTCGGTCAATGAGCGCACGGCGGAAATCGGACTGCTATGCGCCCTCGGCGCCAGGCGGCACCAGGTGCTGGCCCTGTTCATGGCAGAAGCGGTGCTGCTTTCCAGCCTAGGGGGGATCGCCGGTCTGATTTTGGGCGGGGGCGGCTCCTGGTTGGTAGGGACTGTGGTGCCATCGCTTCCCACCCACGTCTCCTGGCCCTATGTGATGGCGGCCGAAGCATTGGCCGCGGCCATCGGATTGCTTGCCGGGGTGCTTCCGGCCCGACGCGCCGCTGGCCTGGATCCCATCGAGGCCCTGCGGACCGAATAACCCCTTTGCCCGAGAAACCGTTTTTTATCCCTGCCAGGTCAGGTGACCGGCACGATGTAGTTTTTGGCCAATGCCGTGAAGGCCTTCACCTGGGCCTCCTGCCAGGAGCCGTCCCGCCCCAGGGCCTCTGCCATGATCCGGGCCACCTCCGGGGCGGCCTGGATGCTGGCGCGCGCATCCAAAAGCAGCGAGCGGGTACGCCGGCACAAGACATCTTCAACGGTTCGGGCCATCTCTTGATCAACGGCCCACCGCACTTGCGCCCCCTGACAGGCCAGTGCCGGGTGCAGGTGTTGGCCCAGGGCCGGCTGCTTTTGAATCATTTCACCGATGGCCTGGGCATCGGTGCCGTAAATCGACAGCGCCGAATCCGGAAGGGACGGATCGGTCCAGCCATGCAGCGGCAAGTTTTCGGTGATGCAAGGCTTCCGGGGAAGTGCGGCGATGACAGCTGCCTGGTTCACCGTATCTTCGGCCATCCGACGGTAGGTGGTCCACTTGCCCCCGGCAATGGTCACCAGCCCCGAAGGGGATATGGTCAAATGATGGTCCCTGGACAATGCCGCCGTGCTGCCGGCCCCGCGGGCGGCAATCAACGGGCGGATACCGGCAAAAACAGACAACACGTCTTGGGGCGTGGGATCATGGGTGAGGTAGCGAGCCGCATGCGTGAGGATAAACTCGATCTCTCCGGCAAAGGGAACCGGCTCCAGTACCGGTTCGGGGATAGGCGTGTCCGTCGTACCGACGATGACCCGCTGGTGCCAGGGCACGGCAAACAACACCCGGCCATCGTCGGTGTGAGGCACCATGATGGCGCTGTTGCCGGGAAGAAAGGTGTGGTCCAACACCAAATGAATCCCCTGGCTGGGAGAGATGATGGGCTCGGTGGCCAAATCATCCATCCGCCGGATGGCATCGACAAAAATTCCCGTGGCGTTGATCACCACCTTTGTCCGCAACCGGACCTCCAGGCCCGATTCCTCGTCACGGGCGGTTAGCCCTTCAACGATGCCACCGGCTTTGATCAGGCCCGTGACCCGGACATAATTGGCGGCATATCCCCCATGATCCTCGATGGTTCGAACCAGCGTCAGGGCCAGCCGGGCGTCATCAAACTGCCCGTCATAATAGATCACCCCGCCGCGCAGCCCCTCGGGTTCCAGGGTTGGCATCCGCTCCATCACTTCGGCGCGGGAAAGCAGCCGGGAAGGCCCCAGGCCTAGTTTTCCGGCCAGCATGTCATAGAGCTTCATCCCGATGCCGTAAAAGGGACCTTCCCACCACTCGTAGTTGGGAACGATAAAGGCCTGGTGATGCACGAGGTGAGGTGCGTTTTTAAGCAATAAGCCCCGCTCGTGCAAGGCTTCCATCACCAGGGAGATGTTTCCCTGCTGCAGATAGCGCACCCCGCCGTGGATCAACTTGGTGCTTCGGCTCGATGTGGCCTGGGCGAAATCCCTTTGCTCGAGCACCAGTGTGCGATACCCGCGGGAGGCGGCATCCACGCCTACACCCAATCCCGTGGCGCCCCCACCAATGACGATCATGTCCCAGGTCCGTGCCTGCATCTGTTCGATAACCCGCTCACGTTTCATTGCATTTTCCTTTTTTGGTTCATTTATCCACGCCATCCCCCATTACCGCGGCAGGGCCATCAGCGGCATATCTCGCAAAATTCGCGCCCGCCTCCGGCGAAAATACGCTGTTTGAGCCTTGGGCGACCACCTGTGGGGGCTGGGTAAAATCGAGGCCAGGGCCGCCGCCTGACTCGCCGAGAGGTGATTGGCTCCCACCCCGAAGTAGGCCCGGCTCGCGGCTTCGGCCCCCATGATCCGGTCTCCCCAGTCCACGGTGTTGAGATAGACTTCCAAAATCCGCTTTTTGGACCAAAGCAACTCGATAAGCACCGTGTAGTAGGCCTCGGCGAGTTTGCGAAACAGGGTCCGATCCGGCCAGAGAAAAACGGTCCTGGCTACCTGCATGCTGATGGTGCTCGCCCCCCGTATTCGGTCAGTTTTTTCCATGGTGCGAAGGGCCTTTCTCATCTCCACGAAGTCAAATCCATGATGCTGCAAAAAACGCTGGTCTTCGCTAGCCAGCACCGCGCGTTTCAGATAGGGTGAAATTTCCGCATAGTTTCGCCACCGATACACCGGCCATCCCTCGTAGGACGGATATACACGGCTGACCAGCCATGAAAAGGTGGTGTGAAAGGTAAAGGGCGGATTGACATAACGGAAAAGCAACACCTGGAAAAAGCTTATGGCCACCAGGACGGCGGTCACCCGCAATCCCCTGGCCATGGCCTGTCTCCAGAAACCTTTCAGCGGTTTTGCGGACCTTGAGCCTTTTGCGCTACGAGGGCGATGGTTTCGCATTCGGAGTAACTCTGTTTTATCCGGATAAGCTGTGATATCTTAGCGTCATGGAATTTACCTTCTCTGCCATCGGAGTGATCCACTCGCCTTTCCGGGAGAAATTCGGCATTCCCAGGCAGCCGGGGCTGGTGCCGGATGCTCGGGTCTCCTTGGAGCTGCTTTCGCCCTTTGACCGGGACGAGGCCCTGCGGGGCATCGAGAATTTTTCCCACCTGTGGCTGCTCTTTGTCTTTCACGCCTGCGCCAGTGCCGGGTGGCACCCCACGGTCCGACCGCCTCGCCTGGGGGGAAACCGTCGAGTCGGAGTATTTGCCACCCGCTCGACCTTCCGGCCAAGCCCTATCGGAATGTCGGTGGTCAAACTCGACGGCATCCAGCGCACAGGCAAAAAACTGATGCTGCATCTGTCCGGGGCTGATCTGCTGAACCAAACCCCTGTGCTGGACATCAAACCCTACCTTCCCTGGGCCGACGCTCCGGCTCAAGCCAGTGCCGGTTTTGCCCAGCAACCGCCGCCGGCGTTGCCTGTAGACTTTTCCCCCGAGGCCTTAGAGGCATGCCGCAAAAAGGAGAAAAACGATTATCCGCGGTTTCGGCAGCTGGTCCTGGAGATGTTGCAGGTCGACCCCCGGCCTGCCTATGAATGCGAGCCGGGCAAACGCTTTGGCTTCCGTCTCCTGGACGTCGACGTCCATTGGTGCGTGGAAGGCGGCCGGATCCGGGTGCTGTCCGTCGAGGAACCATCTGACTAGGAGAGCTGCCGCTTTTTTTCAGCGATAATATCCTTGTAAAAATTATACAACACCTCGTGACGATGTCCCCAGTCCATGGGCTGGCGCGCCTGGAGATCGGAGTGGACCTCAGATGCCGAGACCGGGTCCTCATGGGTCAAACCGGTTTCGGTGCCGTAATAAATTACCGCGGGTTGCCGGATGCCGAACTGAATTCTGGCAGCGGCCTGTAATCGGTTCACGTCGTTGCCGCACTCGAATAGAAAGCGATTCATGTCATGGTTGTCCAGAAACGTGACCAAAAAAAAATCTGGCGGGTATCCCCGATAATGATGCTTGAGAGCCTCATCAAGGCCTTCAGGCCGGTTTCGGGCCACATGATCCCGGAGCAGTTGCTGGAGCCTAAAATCCAGTACCCCGTCCAGTTCTCCCCAGTAATCGCGCTGAAGCTGTTCCTGGGAGACACCAAACAGCCATCTCCAGAACCGGTTGCGGATGTTCAAGGACGAAAAATGACTCCGGCGCACACCGGCCAGCCAGGCCTCTCCGATTAGAATTGCTTCGGGAAAATCCCTCTTGACGGCGGTTTGAAATTCACGCCAAAACCGATGTGTTGGCCCTGTAACGTGGTCTAGCCGATAGCCGTCCAGCCCCATGGAAAGCCATTGTTTGGCCGCTTCGATGATATGAATGCGGGCTTCAGGGTGCTCCAGGTTCAGTTTGGGAAGCTGCCTGTCACCAAGAAAGCACCGGTAGCGATCCGGGTAGCGGGTGAAAATAAACCAGTTCCGGTAGCGGCTATTGGCGTGCTGAGTCGCTTGGATGAAAAACCGGTGGTGCCTGGAACAGTGGTTGGGGACAAAGTCGGCGATGATGTGCATTCCCGCCTGATGAACCCGGGAAATGAGCTGGCCGAGTTGTTTGGTATTTCCATAACGCGGATCGACTTTAAAAAAGTCGGTGACATGATACCCATGATACCCTCGTGTCTCGTAAAACGGGGAAATCCAGAGGGTATTGACCCCTAGATCCTGGAGGTAGGGAAGTTTCTCGATGATGCCCGCCAAGTTGCCGCCAAGAAAATTGGGCTGATTCCATGCATTGGACTGACACCCGGCAAACCGATCGATGAGAATCTGATAAATAATTGCGTCTTTAAACCAATGTGAAGTTTTCATGGAAAAACCTATCTCAAATATGGAAATGGAGGAACCCGGATAAAAGGCAAATTTTCTTTATTCAGGTCCGTGGTTTTCTTTAAGTCAGACGACGCTTTGGGTTTTGACAACAAATCGGCTTTGCCCGATAATGAAAAAAAGCGACGGCATCTGATGCTTCGTCCTGGTTGGACTGGATCTACCGTTGTTGCATTTCGACTGACTATATGG
>JBJKSK010000472.1:0-6916 GCA_046704125.1 Desulfobacterales bacterium
CATCTATCCACGAAGCCCAGGCCGGAACATAGCGGTAGAGTCCGGCGCGAAGCACCCGGGAGAAAAAATCATCCAGAGCCACCGCGTCCCACCAGCCGTCCATGTAGCTTTCCCCAAGCCCCAGCGATCCGTTTAGCATCACCCGGGGGAAAAACCGGTGGTTGCGAACATCGATGTCCCAGGGCCGATTGCCCCCGATCCGAATGTCGGCCTTGGCCAACAGATGTTCAACCCATTTTCGAAAAAGAGATCGTGCCATACCTGCCTCCTAGCGAGAAGTAAGAATGGGTTATGAAATGACGGTTACAGGGCTTGACCGCGCCGAAGCGCTTCGCGGCATGCTTCAGAAAGTGTTTTGAGCCTCCCACCCCGCTGCCATTCTCAGGTTTTATGGTTGAACCGCTTTTACCCGGCCGTGCTACAGTTTTACCGTAACAACATAATTCGATTTGGCAAGCAAGACGCCACGGAAGAAATCATTTGCTGTTGTTCCGGCCCCCCTTTCCTTCAGACAAGCCACAACCGAATTGAGTTTTCTCCGCAAAACTCACGGAAAGCGCGGCAAAGTATCCTCTGGTCTTTATTCAGCACTCTGAGGTCATCACTCTAAACCGGCTCGACAAGAAATATTTTGAAAAACTTGAAAGGCATAGGTCGATACCAAGACTTTCAATCACCAGATGTTGAGGGTTCAGGACAAATGGGCGAAGGTTTTGCCGTGATCGGAGAAGCAGATTTCGGAGCTATCGAAGAAACGCTGTATGTGTATCTTTGAAAAACGTAGCCCTAAACAGATACAGCGCCGGGACCAGAAAGGCCGCGTCGCGCAAAATGGTCCAAAACGTCAAGCTTTCCGAGCCATTGGTGCTAAAACACCCGCAGGCCACGTTGAGTCCTCGGGCAATACTCAATCCCATTGCGGCCATAAAAACCACCAGCAACCCGGTGGACAGCATCACCGCACCGGGCATCCAGATACCGGCAGCCAGCAGGATGCCGGTGAGCAGTTCCAGCCACGGCAGTGTCAGCGCCACCAGATTGATCGAGGCGCCGGGAAGGATCCGGTAGTTGTAAAGCGCCTGGGCAAACGCCGCCGGATGGCGAATCTTGTCGATACTGGCGTAGATAAACACAATGGCCAGAACCAGCCGGGCGGCCACCGGCAACCATGCGGGCAGCTTTGGAGACGACGGGCCGGCAGCCTGTAGCGAATTACCCATTTTTATGTTCTCCGCCGGTTCCCACAGGCAGGCCATGTTTCTTCCAACGGCTCCAGCCGTTGAGCAGCACCCTCACGTGGGTAAACCCGGATTGAATTAGAAACAGGGCCAGGTCCTTGCTCAGAGAACAACTCTCCCCGTCGCAATAGGTAACAATAGGCGCATTCAGGGACAACTTGGCCGTGGCTTTCATGAACCGGGCATCCACGTCGTCCCACGGCAGGCTGATGGCCCCCCGGATGTGGCCTGATGCGTATTCTTCGGCCGGCCTGGCGTCGATAAACACCAGTGCCTTTTTCCGAAACCCCTTTTGGGCCTCATTCAAGGAAATGGCCAGATTCCTGCCGCCGGGGCCCACCAGGCGAGCTTCGGGGGACCAGTCAGCCACAAGTGGAATCGCATCGCTTCGAATCGTATTGGTGATCCACCCGAGCCCCATGGCCAGCACCAAAACAGCCGGGACCTGCCACAGGCAGCGCTTCCAGTTCCGAAAAGCATTCACGGACATTTCAATTTCCTATCCGCAGCAAAACGCCCCTCAAAAACCGCGGCGAACAAGGCAGTCCGCCTCGCCGCCAGCTTCTTTTACGGACCGATTAATCTTGCTACATTTTCAGCCAGGCTTTCACTTCATCTTTCTTGGGGACTTTCCCCATGCACTTGACCTCCCCGTCGATGACCACGGCCGGGGTGCCAAATACCCCGTATCCGGCAATCTTCATCATGTCGGTGACCTTCTCCACCGTTGCCGCCACGCCAATTTCGGCGATGGCTTCCTTGACCCGCTTTTCAGTCTTTTCGCACTTGGCGCATCCGGGTCCCAACACTTTGATGTCCATGATATACTCCTTTTTGAAATGGATTGAAACCGTTGTTCATTTTTGCGCTTTTTGCGCCATTTGGCGGCCATATCAGACCGCAGCCGCCTTCACACCACCATGCTCAACAGATAACCCGCCAGCAAAATCCCGCAGGTGCCACCCCGATAAACACGCCGATCAGCCTGGGTTTGAGCCCTTTTCGCAAGATCACCATCTCTGGCATCGGCAAGGCAATTGCCGACGTCATAAAAGCCAGGGCCGCACCGTTTCCCATCAGAGCCTCCACTATGGGGATAGTCCTCGCTTTTCATGATCGTGTCACCCCGACTCACAGGTTCTGCCTGTTGCCTTTATATATTCCCAAAATGCTATTTAGCCATCAATTCCGACGGCCCAATTCCTCGCGGTTGAGGCCGGGAATCTTTCTGGCCAAAGCGATGACCTCCGGATCCGATTCCAGCCAGTGCCTGAGGTTGCCCAGCATACTGGCCGCATAGGGACTACACTGCCCGTCGGCCAGGAAATAGTTGACCCAGAGCCCCTCTTTTTGCGATCCCACCAGACCCGTTTCCTCGAGGATCTTGAGATGTTTGGACACCGTGGGTTGAGCAATGCCCAAGGCTCCCTGGATCTCGCAGACACAAAGGCTGCGGTGCTGAAGCATCTTGAGCATCTTGACCCGATTGGGATCCGACAGTGCCTTCATCACCTTGACAAATGTTTTCATAATCACCTCTATATATTCTCTTTCAGCAATATAATAAATGCCCCCCGGCCTGTCAATTCTTTTTGAACGGCTCTGGCCACAGTCTTTTTCCAGCGTTCCCGCCTCCAGCTTATCGCCTTGATCCCGCCCCTTGGGCGCCCTGGCCTGAAGCTATCGAAAAACATGACCCGATGCCCCCTTTTTTGTGATACCCTTGCCCAGGCAGCCGGTAAAACCGGCTAAAACAAACCTGTCCCGGCACAAAAAACCTTGACCAGGACAGTGGCCCCTTCAAGCCAATGCATCAACATTGAGGATATCCCATGGTAGCACAGACGGAACAAACGGCCCATGTGGTGGCCGTATCGATCAGCGACCAGAAAGGCGCCAAGAAACGCAATGTGGCCTCGGCCGCACTGGTGGTCGCACACGGCCTGGAAAACGACGCCCACGCCGGCGACTGGCACCGGCAAGTCAGCCTGCTGGGAATTGAAAGCATTCAAAAAATTTTGGCCAAGGGAATAGATGTAGTCCCCGGTGATTTTGCCGAAAACATCACCACCGAAGGTATCTGCCTGTGGAAACTGCCGGTGGGCACCCGATTGAAAATCGGAGATATGGCCGTCGTGGAAGTGACCCAGATCGGAAAGACATGCCACAGGGGTTGCGCTATTTTCCAACAAGTGGGCGATTGCGTCATGCCGCGGGAGGGAATCTTTGCCCGGGTGCTGAAAGCCGGCCGCATCCAGCCGGGGGATGTGATTTCGCCAGCCTGAGACTCCATCTTTCAAAGAAGCCTCTCCACGCCCACTGGTGATTCAAAGCGTTCAGCATAGAGAGCAATGTAATGACAATCATTTTTTTGATGCCGGTCTTTTTGAGCGCCCTCCTGTTAGGCGCACACTTTCTGCGTTCTGGATCAATTTTTGTTGCTGGTCTTTCCCTTCTGTTTCCTTTTGTCCTTCTAATCAAGCGTGCCTGGGCGGCTCGTCTTGTACAATTCATTCTTTTTTTGGGAGTAATCGAGTGGTCTGTTACACTTCTACATCTTGTGGCCGAGCGCCGCATGAACGGACAACCCTGGGGCTGGGTTGCCATAATCCTGGGAAGCGTCACGGTTTTTACGGCGTGGTCTGTTTTAATTTTCTCGTTTTCTCGCCCGCTTCGGAAAAGATATGAAATGGGTATGGCATCCACGGGAAAAGACAAAAGATAGCGGCATAACCATGTCAGCCGCCGACGCTGCCGGGTTGTTGAACCTTTATCCATCGACGGTGGCCCGGCTGCGGGCCAAGAACCAGGCGGCAGACTTACGAAAGCCTCGGCGTGTTTCTTTCCGTTTCGTGAGCAGACCCCTTGAATGAACCGGAGGGTTTTGAATGGCTGAAAAACCAACTTATGAAGAATTGGAAAGAAGAGTCAAAGAGTTGGAAAAACAAAAAAAGGAATGGGTGACGCATAAAGCTGAATCAAGAATGGATTTTGAAATTCATATTCCAGAAGTCGATCTTGGAGATATCATCAACGTTGCAGAAATCCAGTCGATCATGGACGATTTTGGCTGTCTTACCAATATGGCGACAGCCATAGTCGATCTGGAAGGAAAGGTGATCGCAGCTGCTGGATGGAAGGATATATGTACAAAATTCCATAGAATTCATCCGAGAACGGCTTTCCACTGCACCAAGAGCGATCTATATTTAGTCAAGAATCTTAAACCTGGAGAATATGTCGATTATAAATGCGAAAATGGACTATGGGATGTCGTCACCCCACTTTATATTGGAACCAAACATCTGGGAAACATTTATACAGGCCAGTTTTTTTATGATGATGAACAAGTTGATGAAAAACTATTCATAAAACAGGCGGAAGAATACGGATTTGAAAAAGAATCCTATTTGGAGGCATTCCATGGCGTACCGAGATACAGCCGAGAAACTATAAATCATCTGATGCGTTTCTTAGTCAAGTTTTCTACATATATCTCCAGAATCAGTTTCCTGAATATAAAGCTTGAAAAAGAAATTCGTGACCGCAGGCAGGCGGATGAGGCGTTAAAGGATAGCGAGTCATATCTAAGGACCTTGCTCCGAACCATTCCGGATTTAATCTGGCTCAAAGATCGGCAGGGAAGGTATCTTTACTGTAACGCCAAAATCGAAAAGTTATTCGGTGCATCAGAAAAAGATATTCTCGGAAAAACGGATTACGATTTAGTAGATAAGGAATTGGCGGATTTTTTCCGAATTCAGGATGAAAGTGCAATGGCCAAAAATATGCCTGTCAGAAACGAAGAGGAAGTTACTTTTGCAGATGACGGGCATCGTGAAATCCTTGAAACCATTAAGACGCCAATGAATAACTGTGACGGCCAATTCGTCGGCGTGTTGGGTATTGGCCATGACATCACCGAGCGAAAGCGGGTGGAGCAAGCGCTCAAGGAATCGGAAGAAAAGTTTCGCAATTTTGCAGATCAATCGTTTGTCGGCATCAATCTCATCCAGGATGGCATATTTAAATATGTAAACCCGAAATTTACTGAGATTTTCGGATATACCGTTGAGCAATGTCTGGAAAACATGTCTTTTCATCAACTCGTTTATCCGGAGGATCTGCATGTAGTCCAGGAAAATATCTCCAAACGGATATCGGGAGAGCTCAAAACGGTCCATTACAGGTTCAGGGGCGTAAGAAAAGACAGTGAAATAGTTCACCTCGAGATTTTTGGCAATTCAGCTCTTTTCAATGGAAAACCTGC
Organism: Desulfobacterales bacterium; assembly: GCA_046704125.1. GTDB lineage: Bacteria > Desulfobacterota > Desulfobacteria > Desulfobacterales > JBJKSK01 > JBJKSK01. The sequence continues at coordinate 5,509 of JBJKSK010000472.1, forward strand.
CGCCATGGAGACCGTTTTAGATATCACCGATCGGAAACAGGCGGAAGAAAACCTTCGCCAGTATGAGCGTATCGTTTCGAGCACCGAGGACATGCTGGCACTGTTAGACGAAAACTTCGTATACCTTGCCGTCAATGCGGCGTATCTGAAGGCATTTGGCAAGACATCGCCTGAAATGATCGGAAAGACAGCGGAGGAGGTGTTTGGCAACGAGCTTTTCAAAACGGCTATCAGACCCAGGGCTCAACGCTGCCTGGCTGGAGAAACCACACACTACCAGAACTGGTTCGAGTTTCCGGGAAAGGGACGCATATACATCGATGCTGCCTATTCACCATACGTTGACACAGACAACAGGGTGCAGGGAATCGTTTTTGCCGCCCGAGACATTACGGAGTATCAAAAGCTGCAAGCGCAGCTGTTACAGGCACAGAAAATGGAATCGGTGGGCCGATTGGCCGGAGGCGTGGCGCACGATTACAACAACATGCTCAGCATCATTATAGGTTACGGGGAGCTGGCAAAGGAAAAGGTGGCCCCAGGCGATCCCCTCCATGCCGACCTGACTGAGATTTTGTCTGCGGCAAAACGATCGGTGGATATCACCCGGCAACTGCTGGCTTTTTCACGCCAGCAAACCATTGATCCCAAAGTGCTCGACATCAACGATACCATCGAAAGCATGCTCAAGATGCTCAGGCGGCTAATCGGCGAAGATATTGACCTGGCCTGGCTGCCGGAAACGAATGTATGGCAGGTCAAAATCGATCCCTCTCAGGTGGATCAGATTCTGGCCAATCTGTGCGTGAACGCCCGGGACGCCATTGTGGATGTGGGCAAGGTTACGATCGAAACCCAAAACATGCGCCTGGACGACAGCTACTGCGATGATAATGCAGGGGCTGTTCCCGGCGAGCATATAATGCTTGCGGTAAGCGATAACGGCTGTGGAATCGCGCCGGAAGCCATGGACAAGGTTTTCGAACCGTTTTTTACCACCAAGGGCGTCGGCAAGGGTACGGGGTTGGGATTGGCTACGGTGTACGGGATTGTCAAGCAGAACAACGGGTTTATCAAGGCATACAGTGAACCCGGGAAAGGAACGACCATCAAGGTTTACCTGCCCCGATATTTGGACTCAGCGGAACAGGCACCCCGTAAGGACAACTTGGAGATTCCCTTAGGCGGGGGGGAGACCATATTGCTGGTTGAAGACGATGTTCCCATCTTGAAGCTTTCTCAAAAATTACTCGAACATCTCGGATATCAGGTGCTTTCCGCCGCCTCCCCTGCCGAGGCGATTCGGCTGGCAGCCGAATACACGGGAAAGATCGACCTCTTGATGACCGATGTGGTGATGCCGGAAATGAATGGGAGGGAGCTGTCCGACGAGTTGCAATCCATTTTT
>JBJKSK010000473.1:0-2737 GCA_046704125.1 Desulfobacterales bacterium
ACCCTATAGCATACATTCGGGATAAAGCATACATGCTATGGACAACTTCATCTGACGGGCTTCGGAAAAATCGGCCTATGGGCATAAATAAAGATGCGGGCGACCTTGGCAGGGGTGACGCTGTCCTTGATTTGTCATCCCGGCGGCCATATGTTTATCCTATCCAAATGAGCAAGGCTCAAGTGTCTCGTATTCAATGCCGGCTCAAACCTTTTGGCAAAAGGGTATAACAGCTCTCAGGGAGGGGCTTTTACCATGAAACATCATCTTAACCGGCTGCTTAAGTCTCCAGTGCTGTTGGCGGTTTTTTCCGTTGCGCTGTTGTCCGGATGCGCCGGCAACTTTGGCCGATTGGAAATAAACAAAAACGTCAAGCAGGCTTTCGGAAGATATCAGATGCTTGATCATTACCGGTATTATTACAGCGGCCTCGAGAACAAACCCTCGGCGATTATCGGTATCGATCCGGCCTTTCAATTAGGCTCCAAATACTGGACCCCCATCGAACCTTCGCAGTTTAAGAAGATGGTGGACCGCATGTTTCCCGAATACGGGTTTCTTTACGGAGCCTACATGATGACTCCCGGCGGGAAAATAGCCGGGGTGTGGTACTCATGGGTGCACATCTATACCATAAAATTCGAAGGTGACCGGATCATGGTCCTTTCACCGGAACCTTTTGCGGGTGTCAACGGCGGTGGGGCTCCCAGAGACAATTATTAGGCTTGGTTATCCATACGTCGTTTGACGACAGACGGGAAGGGGTTGAATCGGCTGAATGGCCCGCAACAAGCGGTGCTGAGCACATAAAACTGCTTGCCAGGGGGAACTGCGGTTTGATAGATTTTTTGGACGCTTGGATTTTATGAGAAGCGATTCCAAACCATTTCGCCCACCGGAGATGTTTTGAACGATTTTCTGCTGTCGGCATTGCTGGGTGTCGTGGAAGGGCTTACCGAATTTCTGCCGGTCAGCTCCACCGCACACCTTCGCGTTGTCGAAGGGCTTTGCCATATCAACCTGGCCGATGGCTACTGGAAGATGTATACGGTTGTCATCCAACTGGGGGCCATTTTATGTCTTCCCGTGTATTTCAGATCCGAAATCGCCCAGTTTCTGGGAACCTATCCCCGCGGTGAGCAAGGGGATCGGACACCCCTGACCCATCCTATCGGGCTGACCCTGGTCGCCTTCGCAGTCACCGCGATTCCTGCGTTTTTACTGACCAAGATCATCGGGAAACATCTGGAAAGTCTGATGCTCATGGCCGGTTCGCTGATCATTGGCGGCGTCGTGATGTGGGCAGTCGATGCACGGAATGCGGCTTCGGAGGCAATCGGACCCTACGGGATGCAGGGGCGAATCCATACCTGGAAGATGGGAGCCATGAGCCTCGGGCAGGCGGTGTGGATCGGTGCCTGCCAGGTGCTCTCAGCGGTCTTTCCGGGGACCTCCCGGTCCATGTCCACCATAGCCGCCGGGCAACTCGCGGGAATGTCACGGGCAGCGGCCCTTGAGTTTTCTTTTTTCCTCTCGATTCCAACCATGGTGGCCGCCACAGGCTATGACCTGCTTAAATCCCTGTTTGCCAAGCATGCGAATCCCATCGGAGCTTTGCACATCGATGCCCACGGTTGGTTGCTGTTGTCCGTCGGGTTTGTGATGTCTTTTATCGTGGCATACGCTAGTGTGGCCTGGTTTATGGCCTGGGTGCGCCGGCGTGGATTTGTGCCATTTGCCATTTATCGGATCCTTCTGGGAATCGCCGTAGTGCTTTGGAAGGTCGCATGACCCCGGGACCAGGCGAAAATCTTATCCTGGCGATGGATTCCGGTTGCCGTATCGGACGGAAAACAGAGAGGAGGAAATGAACCGGTGGTTGCTATCTGGTGGAAGGGAAGAGAAAAAATCCGAGGTTCGGATCGGAGCGGTCATCAATAAATTTGCCGCCGACATGACCTTTAAAGACATGGGTCACTCTGATTTTTTTTTCGATTAGTGTTCGATTCTGGTCCTGGAGGTGGAAAGAGATGAGGAGGATTTCCTGAACAGCCGGCATATCCTCCTCGCCGCAGGTAAACCCTAGTCCTTCCCTGGAAAGGTTTTCGATGAGAATATCAAAGGTAAACCCTGTGCTGAGCCGCCGGCCCTGACCGGGGAAACGCACGGGCTTGCGGTAGTAGTTGCGGAAATTGATAAAGCACTGAAAACGGTGCCCGCATTGACACTTGAGGGTGAGCGGTTTGCTCATTTTCGGTATGAGTGCGGCCTGAACGGCTTTGGAATATCCGCAGGCGGGACAGACGATGACGACTTCGCCATCTCGGGCTACGTAAAATTCGTTTCTTTTCGGTTGGTTTTCTGGCACGGTCGATATCCATTGAGCACCGAGTGGCTGGTGCGCATAACCGTTTATCACGCACAGGACAGGTTGTCCAAGGGTGCTTTCACCCATGACGGCTAAGTTAAGACCAGAAAAGCCAAAAATCAAAACAAATTTCTAAAATGTTCATTTTTTTTCTGGATAACCGATTGAACGAACTCCAAAGCGGGAATATCGGAATATCGGTTCAGGGGAGGTGACCGTGATTCGACTGGTTTTGCTGCGGCACGGACAAAGTGATTGGAACCTGGAAAACCGGTTTACCGGCTGGACCGACGTGGATCTGTCCACCGATGGCATCCGGGAGGCCAAAAACGCCGGGCAGTTGCTCAAAGAAGGAGGATATGGTTTTGA
>JBJKSK010000474.1:0-3746 GCA_046704125.1 Desulfobacterales bacterium
GCCGGAAGCCTGCGGCAGGCATCATCGATCCGGTCCATGGTGCGGTCTAATTGTTCCTGGACGCTCTTGTAGCGGTCGACCAGCATTTGGGCTTGATACACAGCGGCTTCGTCCACCGGTGTCGGCGGCGTCCTGAAACCGCATTCAACACGGCGGCATGAACATGCTGATATTTACTTCCTGAATTTACTTCATACCCATTCAATTTAAACCATTTTCTTCCTCTGTATTTTCTTACATTCTTTCCCTTTTTTCCGATAACGAAAAAGCTTGCCTTTCAGCGATATGATCGCCCCGGGAGGAACCGTTTCCATGGGGTGTATCAAGAGGAAAAAATGCTGTCATTGTGGGGGGTTGTTTGTCCCCGATGCTCGTAATGCCAAACGCCAGCGATACTGCGCAAAACCCGAATGCCGAAAGGCCAGCAAGGTCGCCAGTCAGCGGCGGTGGCTTCGAAAGCCACAGAACCAGGATTACTTCAAAAGCCCGGAAAACGTGGCCCGTGTTCAGCAGTGGCGAAAAGACAATCCGGGCTACTGGCGCAGAGGCCGGCAAAAATCCCCCGATGCGTTACAAGATCCATTAATCTCAAAACCAATTAAAATCATTGAACAAAATGGTTATTTTAGCGGCACTGCGTTACAAGATTCCATAATCATGCAACCTGCTGTTATGATTGGTCTAATCTCCAATTTTACCGGATGTGCGTTACAAGATGACATGGTCAACATCCTCCGGCGTTTGCAACAATTGGGAGCGGACATCATTTACGCTTCAAGCAAAGGAGGACACCATGATTGCCAAAAACCCTATTATTGAAAACCGCATCCGAACGCTGCCCAAACAGTTCAGTTGGATCGACCACCGGCTGGTACGAGACGGGCACATCCGGCGGTGCACCATGGCCGGCGCAGCGTTGTATCTGTTTTTGGTCACCGTCGCCGATGCAAAGGGCCTGAGCTACTACGCCGACACCTCGATCATGGATCGGCTGTCCATGGACGAGGGCCAACTTCAGGCTGCACGGGGCAATCTGATCACAGCCGGTCTGATTGTATTCAAATCGCCGCTTTACCAGGTGCTGTCTCTACCCTCGCAGCCAACACCCAGGCGGGCATTATCTGAGCCGGTGAGTCTGGCGGCCATCTTCAAAAACGCCATGGAGGCGCAGCCATGATCGACTATGAGAACTTTATGAAAATCAAGGACTGCCAAAACAACCACCGGCTAAAACCCACCCAGATCGCCGAAAAACTCGCGCTGGATGTGCGTACCGTTGAGAAATGGTGCAAGCAGGATCGCTACCGTCCCCGAAAATCCGCTCAGCGCTCCAGCAAACTGGATCCCTACAAACCTGAAATCCTGCGCATGCTGGAGTATTACCCCTACACGGCCGCGCAGGTCTTCCAGCGCATCGGCGAAAACGGATACGACGGCGGCTACACCATCGTAAAAGACTACGTGCGGCGGGTGCGCCCGAAACGACAAAAGGCGTTTTTAAAGCTGGCCTTCGCCCCGGGCGAGTGCGCCCAGGTGGACTGGGGCAGTTGGGCCGCCGTGAGGGTGGGATCCACCGTGCGCCGGCTGAGCTTTTTTGTCATGGTGCTGTGCTACAGCCGGCTGATGTACGTGGCCTTCACCGTGAGTCAAACCATGGAGCACTTTTTGGACTGCCACCGGCGGGCGTTTGAACGCTTCGGCGGAGTTACCAAAACGGTGATGGTCGACAATCTCAAATCCGCCGTGCTCAAGCGCATCGTGGGCCAAGCGCCGGTGTTCAACCCAAAATACCTGGATTTTGCCAACCACTACGGCTTCCATATCGTTGCCTGCGGTAAGGCCAAAGGAAACGAAAAGGGGCGCGTGGAAAGCGCTGTCGGCTATGTGAAAAAGAATTTTCTGGCCGGACTGGACATCCCCGACTTTGCCGCCGTCAACCCCGCCGCCGAGCACTGGGTGGACTGTGTTGCCAACGTGCGTCTTCACGGGGAAACCGCAAAAAGGCCGGCCGATATGTTCGCCGAGGAAAAAGACTGCCTGAGTCCTTTGCCGGAAAACCCCTATGACGTGGCCACCATATCCACGGTGCGCGCCTGCCGGCAGTTCCGGGTAACCGTGGACACCAATCGCTACAGCGTCCCGGCCGAGTATGCCGGTGCGCAGCTCACTTTAAAAACCTACCCTGACAGGCTGTGCATCTACGCCAAAGAAAAGCTCATTGCCCGGCATGTACGATCCTTTGATCGCAGAAAGGATTTTGAACACCCCGATCATGTCAAGCCCCTTTTGGTACAAAGAAAAAAGGCTCGTGACCAGAAACTCTTCATGCGGTTTTTGGCGTTGTCGAACAACGCCGAAGCCTACTATCGGCAGATGGAACAACGGCGGCTCAACCCGGCTCATCATGTCCGCCAAATCGTCGCCTTGAGCGAAATCTACGGCGATGAGCCCGTCGCCCGCGCCATCGACGATGCTTTCGACTTCAACGCATTCTCCTCGGAGTACATCGCCAATCTGGTTCAACAGCGTCAGAGAATACGCTCACAGGCCGGCGCCCTGCACCTGACCCGACGACAGGACTTGCTCAAGTTGACCGTGCAACAACCGGATCTGTCCGTTTACGATCACGCCATCGAAAACAAGGACGACAAATGAAACCAAAGGAGCCGAAGCCTCCCACCATCGAGGCAAACCTGCATCAGCTCAAACTCGCTTATATGCGGGACAACTACCAGGGCGTGGCAAAACTGGCCGCACGAAAACAATGGGAACACATCCAGTACCTGGGCGAACTGGTCGCAGCCGAGGCAGAGCTGAAAACACAGCGCGCCATCAAACGGCGCATTCAACTGGCTCGGTTCCCGCAAATCAAAACCCTGGAGCAGTTCAACTGGAGTTGGCCGAAAAAAATCAACCGCCTCCAGATACAAAACCTGTTCAGGCTCGACTTCATCAAGGAAAAAAGCAATGTCGTCTTGCTTGGGGGCGTCGGCCTGGGAAAAACCCATCTGGCCATCGCATTGGGCTACCAGGCGTGCCTTCAGGGCATCTCGGTGGTGTTCTCCACCGCCGTGGATGCCATCAACAACCTGGTGGCCGCTCAGGCGGCTGGACGCCTGAAAATGGAGATGAAAAAATACCGCAAGCCTGAACTGCTGATCATCGACGAACTGGGATATCTGCCCATTGATAAAACCGGCGCCGACATGCTCTTCCAGATCATCAGCAGCCGCTACGAACAGGGCTCGCTGATCATTACCACAAACCGTGCCTTCAAGGATTGGCCGGAAATCTTCAACAACGACGCCACGCTTACATCGGCGCTGCTGGACCGACTGCTGCATCATACCGAAACTGTAGTTATCGAGGGAAAAAGCTACCGCATGAAGGATGTCATTGAAAAGTAGACTGCCCCAGGCTTACCCGTTGCCGGCTGACCCAATGCCGGCAACGGAAAATCCTGCCTCCGAACAACGTGCATTTTTAAACCGCCATAAATCCAACATCTTCACGGCGCCGCTAACACCAATTGGGCCGTCTCGGATAAAAAAAGGTCCTGGACCACCAGGAACTTCAGATTTTTCAGACTTTTTTCCGTATGGTTCAGGTCGGGGTCTGAAACCATGGGATTTTCACCAATAATGTAATGTGCCTCGATGTGTCCGTTCAGTGGCTTGGGGATCAGTTCGGTGACTTTCAGGCCCGGAGCGCCGGGCAGGTCCGATGTTGCCCGAAAATCCTCCATT
>JBJKSK010000475.1:0-3182 GCA_046704125.1 Desulfobacterales bacterium
GTGGTACATCGATCAGTACCGCCAGCGCGCCATCATCGTCTGTGCCGGCCAAGGTGCCTGGGAGGACCAGCCCCTTGCGGACACCCGATCCCTGGAGGCCATCTTCAAGCAAAAGGGGATTCCCGCATGGGTCGATTTCTGGGGCGCCGACGTCAACCATGACTGGCCCTGGTGGTACAAACAGATGAATTATTTCCTCGGTGTGCTGTGCCGGTAAGCGGCATGGCCTGACCAGGGCGATTTATTTTAGCCGAAACACGGGTTTTCGGACTGTATTGGCCGTTGACCGCCGACACCGGGCAGGGTACAAGAGGAAATTTTCAATGTCCATTCTCCGGGCAGGTGATTATGCCGAACCCAACCCTGCGCACAACTCTTGCCTACGGCCTGGCCCTTGCCGCAATATTCGGCTTCTGGTACGGAGTCGGCCGGCCGCGCCCGATTCCGGGACCGGAGGTGGCGGCAAAACACACCCTGCAATCTGTCTCCTACGCCCCCTTTGAAAAGGGCCAGTCTCCCTTCGATTTCGACAAGGGCCTGACTATTGCCAACAGCCGCATCGATGCGGACATGGCCCTTCTTTCCCGGCATTTTTCCTGCATTCGTACCTATTCGGTCGCCGGTCTTGAGGCGCTGCCCCGTTATGCGGAAAAATACCGGATGAAGGTGCTGCTGGGTGCGTGGGTTTCGGCGGACCCGAAAGCCACCCAGGTTGAGCTGCACAAGGTGGTCGATCTTGCCAAGCGGTACCCGGCAAGCATCCGGGCGGTGGTGGTCGGCAACGAGGCCCTGCTCCGCAGGGAAGTCACCGGAGCGCAGCTCGCCGGATATATCCGCCAGGTCAAGAGGGCCCTGCCGGGGGTGCCGGTCACCTATGCCGATGTCTGGGAATTCTGGCTCAAGCACCCGGAAGTGGCGGCGGCCTGCGATTTTATAACCATCCACATCCTGCCCTACTGGGAGGATGACCCTGTGGCCATCAACGCGGCTTTGCCTCACATCCGGAAAATCCGGGAAGAAATCAGCCGGAAATTTCCAGGCAAGGAAATCCTCATCGGCGAAACCGGCTGGCCCTCCCAAGGACGCATGCGGGGAGCTTCGCGCCCCAGCCCGGAAAACCAGGCCCGGTTCATCCGCGGCTTTATCGCCCTGGCCGAGCAGATGCACTGGCAGTACAACCTGATCGAGGCCTTCGACCAGCCGTGGAAGCGAATCAACGAAGGCGGGGTGGGCGGCTACTGGGGGTTGTACAGCACCGACCGGGTCGACAAGCATGTTCTTTCCGGACCGGTTTCGAATTTCCCAAACTGGCGGATGCTGTTTGCCCAATCCGCCGCCATCGCCCTGCTGACCCTGTTCATTGCCCGCCGCTACCGTCTCATGAGCGCATTGCGCTGGCTGCTGTTTTGCCTGGCCATGGTCGGCGGCGCCGTTCTTCTCGTCCTGCAGGGCCATCAATTTTCCATCATTTCCTTCAACACCTTCGGATACCTCTGGGCATTTATCGTCTTCTTTCTTGCGGCCGGCGTCTACCTGCTGACGCTCAACGCCATCGGTTCCGGAACCCCGCCCGCGCATCTCAGTCTGGATGGGGCTATGGACTTTCTCCGGGGCAAATCCCCCTTCAGCCCCGAAGCCGTGGTCAGCTCCCTGCGACTGGGGGTGATCGCCTGCGCCCTGATTGCCGTCCTCGGGCTGGTCCTTGACGCCCGTTACCGGAGCTTTAACAATTCCGGGTTTGCCATTCCCGCCCTTGCCTATGGCTGGTTTACGCGCCGGCGGCAGATCCCGGCCCGCCCGCCCATGCTCGAACGGCTCAGCGCGCTGGCATTATTTTTCGGAGCCGTGGCCATTGCCGTCAACGAAACGCCCCTGAACTGGCAGGCTGATCTCTGGGTGGCCATATGCCTGCTGCTGGCCTTTCCCCTCTGGCGGGAAAGCCAAGGGGTTAGCCTGCGCCCTCTGCTGCCGTTTCTTCTCCTGATGCTTGCAGCCTATGGCGCCTTTGCGGTCCTGCGCCACGAGATCCTTCTCGCGAAAAGGCTGGTGGGAGTTTGCGCGGACACGCCCGAGAGGCCCGTGTGCCTGATCCGCGCCATGATTGGCCGATGGATGTACTATCAGGTCTTTGCCTGGACCAGCGTGGCCCTGGCCGTTTTTGCCGCCTGGCGCAATTCGGTGCGGTGGAGCAGCCTGGCCATGGTCGCAAGTCTGGCCGGGCTTGTTTTTTACAATTTCAATCCCGCGGCCGTTGCCTTTGTCCTGGCCGGCCTTACCCTGAGCTACCGGGTAAACAGCCGGAAATTTTCCCCATGAACGGGCCGCAAACGGAGACAATGTGCGACAAGAGCCCTTGGCCATGGGAATTTGCCCTGAAGAACCGGTTCAAAAACGGCTGGTGACCCGCTGCGGGGAGCCGGAATCTCGATCACGGATCGTGGGATCATTTTTTATCTTTATTTTTTTTAAATCCCGTTTTATATAACCAGGTTTATCTGCCATGCCTCATCGTCTGTGAGCCACCCCGTGTTTGGGGTGGCTTTCCTGCGTATGACCGAGTGGGGTTGCAGACGCATTAAGGACCAATGCCAAAAGGAACCTTTGATGACCAAGGCCAATCTTCTTATCGCTGTTTCTATTGCGGTGCTCACATTCAGTTTCTGGGCCATGATCAACCGGCCCGAGCAGGAGCCGGCCTGGCCGGAGACGATTCAAGGCTTTTCCTTTTCCCCGTATCAGGCCAATCAGGACGCCACTAAGGGCAATACGCCCACCGTCGAGCAGATCGACTCTGATCTGGCTCTGCTGGCCGGCCGCACCCATGCGGTACGCACCTATACCGTGGAAGGCTGTATCGGGGAGGTGCCTCGGCTGGCCCGGGCCCATCACATCAACGTGGCCCTGGGAGCCTGGATCGGACCCGACAAGCAGCGAAACGAGGCGGAAATCACACGTCTGATCGAAATTGCCAAAGCCAACCCGCACAACGTGGTCAGGGTGATGGTCGGTAACGAAGTCGTGTATCGCAAAGATCTGCCCATTGCCCAGTTGATTGGGTATCTGGACCGGGTCCGGGCCGCCTTGAAAGTGCCGGTGAGCACGGCCGAACCGTGGTATGTGTGGATCAAACACCCGGAGCTGGTCAATCACGTGGATTACATTGCCGTGCACATGCTTCCCCG
>JBJKSK010000476.1:0-3864 GCA_046704125.1 Desulfobacterales bacterium
CATTTCATTTGATGTGATGCGGTTGCAGGTTCGGCTGCTTTCGGCTATATGTGTTTTAAAACTGCTGGTATTGTCGGCAATTGGGTTGGTGGCGTTTCGAATCCTGGATGTGGCGCCCCAGTCTGTGCTTGCAGGCCTAGTGCTTCTGGCCTCCCCGACGGCGACCATCACCTATGTGATGGCTCATGAGATGGATGGTGACACCGAGATCGCTGTAGCGGCTGTATCGGCAACGACTTTGTTGTCGTCTTTGACCTATGTCTTTTGGCTTCACCTGGCTGGTTAGCGCTTTTTCGGCGGCAAAGTCTCCAACGACCGGGTTCTAACGTTAAACAACAGGCAGCGGTGACCGGAGGTCTTGAGGACCAGGGCCGATGGCATCGCGCGGCTTTTGAACTTCATGGCTTTGCATCCGTGTGGATGATGAGAATCCCAAGTGATATAGTAATGCCGGCATTTGGGGCAGTTGATTGGTTTTTCGGTCGGCATGGAATGGCACTGGCCTGCGGCTAAAAAGTGGTGCAATCACGGAAATATTTTTCATGATACAAAAAATAATCAACGACAACAGGCAAATTTATACCAGATACAACAATTTCCGAAAACAGATTTTCTCTGAACTGGCCCCTCGGGAAAGTGAAACGATCCTCTATTGGCTGCCTTGGCTGCTTAGCGTCAATTTCAAGAATTGCCCGGGTTACATTCAAGATCTGGCTCAGCCGTTCTTGGTTTACAATATCGACAAGGATCCCGAGATCCACCGCAGAGAACCGGCATTCAAACGCATGTTCGGGATTCGTAGTCCTCACTCCCTGCTGGTGCGCAGCGCTCCGGGGTTTTTTATCCAGGGCCTTTATACCATCGGCAGCATCGGAACGGTGAGCCAGACGTCGGCTTCGGATTGTGATATCTGGGTGTGTTACGACAAGAGGGAGTTTGACAGACAGGCGTGGGAGCATCTCAATGAAAAACTGAGCATCATCAAAGGGTGGTTGGACAACACCATCAAGATGTCCGTCTATTTTTTCCTCTGCGATGTGAGCGATATTCGAAACTGCGATTTCGGTGCAGTCGATTCGGAAAGCGCGGGCAGCACGCAGAAAAACGTGCTCAAGGAGGAGTTTTACCGAACCTGTATTGTCATCGCCGGCAAAATGCCTCTGTGGTGGATCTGCCATGATCCTGCGGCTAGCCGGGATGCCAGGCAGACTGAAAGCGAGACCGGCCTGACGGATAAAGACAAGCCGCCCGGCTGGATCGGCTACGAGCAATTGATAGCCACTCTTGAGAAGCGGGTTTACGCCGAAAGTGAGTTTATCGATCTGGGAAATCTAGAGCGGGTCGAGCGCAGCGAATATTTCGGTGCGGCGCTCTGGCTGCTGCACAAGTCTTTGACCCGGCCGTTGAAATCGATAATTAAGATGACCCTGCTGAAAATGGTTCTGGATGCCGCCCAACAGCGACTGATTTGCCATCGATTCAGGGAAGCGGTATTGGAGGCCGGCCTTGCCGGCGAACCCTTTCCGGATCCTAGCGTGTTTGCCATGGGGGAGGTTTTTGCCTACCACGCCACCCGGGGGGACGATGAACGGCTGGATTTTATTAAGAAATGCTTTTACTTGCGCTGCGATATCAAACCTTACGCGAAAAAACAGACCATTAAAAAAGATCTCACCCTAAGACTGTTTCAGGATTATCCGCTTTCGATCCAAACCCGGTTGCACTTAAGCCATTTCGCTCATTGGGAGTTTGAAACCCAACTGGAGCTGGGAAATCGGCTTTTCAAACTGTTGCTCGACCTCTACAAGGAAATCACGGAGGCTCACTCGGGAACCGCCAACGCGGTTGACCGCAAGGATCTTTCGGTCCTGGGGCGCAAGATATTTGTCACTTACCAGAAAAAGCCTGATAAGATCGCTATCCTCCAGAAGCCTTCCGGAAACCTCAACCTTTCGGCGCTCACCCTCTGGCTCGATGGGGGGAAGTGGATGGTGTTTTCCGGAACCGAAAGAAAAAAACCGCTGATCGCTAGTACGGATATCATCAGGACGATCGTCTTTATCGTGGCCAACGATATCTTTGATGCGGGCCGCCTTCACATGGAGCCCAACCCTTCCCGCGTCACCCTTCAGGAGGTGATCAACTTGGGCAGGCGAGTCCGGGAGATATTTGGCATCAGTGATGTGGCCGGCATCGATTTTTCCGATTTTGTTCAGCCGGAGAGAATTACCCGAATGTTGGTGGTGGTCAGTTTCGAAAAATCGCCTTGGGAAAAGGATATAAACGATTTTGCGGTGATCTGCAAAAACAATTGGGGAGAGTTGTTCGTCAAACGGGTAAACTCCCCGCACAAGCTCCAGGCCTTTTTGCGCCAAGCTAATTCCGTTCAAGGTCATATCGAGACCCATTATTATGTTCAGCGAAATGCCAATAGTTATGAGAAAATCATCGAGCGGACCCGCCGCATCCTGTTGCCGACCCTTCACGGCGAAATTTTCAAGGGATAATATCCGGGTGAGAATCGGTGGTTGACATCCCCTGACAATCCGTCTAACTTTCAACTTCTGGAAAGCTTTCGTCCCTAAAAGTCATCTTTTTTTGGAAACGATCTTGGTATTGGAACTGTACTGATGAGGATTGAACCCTGCTCAGTTCTGGTCACCGGCGGTGCCGGTTTTATAGGCTCGCATATCGTCGATGCCCTGCTGGCCGCCGGTTGTCAGGTGCGTGTTATCGACAACCTGTCTACCGGCCGGATGGCCAATATCTCCCACGTGATGGACCGAATTACTTTTTATCAGCAAGACATCCTGGATGCACAGGCGCTATTGGCGGCAGCAAACAGCGTAGATATTATTTTTCACGAGGCTGCCGTGGTATCTGTGCCTCAAACCGTGGAGGATCCTGTTGGCTCTGCCATGGTCAACGATATCGGGACCCTGCGGGTGCTCGAGATCGCCCGGCGCCAAGGGGTGCGGCGGGTGGTGCTGGCAAGCTCCTGTGCCGTTTACGGCGATGACCCGAAGCTTCCCAAGACCGAGTCGATGGCTCCCAAACCCATGAGCCCTTATGCCCTGCAAAAGCTTACCGGAGAGGGCTATGCGCGGCTCTACGGAGCTCTCTATGGGTTGGAGGCGGCTTGTCTGCGGTATTTTAATGTGTTTGGACCCCGCCAGGACCCATCGTCGCCCTATTCCGGGGTGATCTCTATTTTTATGAGCCGGGCGACCCAGGGGCAAACACCTGTGATCCATGGCGACGGAGGCCAGTCCCGGGATTTCGTTTATGTCGCCGACGTGGTGGAAGCCAACCTGCTGGCCGGATTTCGGCCGGAGGCCGCCGGTGGACTATACAATGTGGGAACGGGCCAGGGTGTGACCATCGATACGCTCTGGGCGAAAATTGCACAACTGATGGGCCTCGATGCGAAGCCCCAATACGGTCCGGCCCGGCCTGGAGACATCTACGCGTCTCTGGCCGATGTGGACACCATCGCCTCGCTGGGTTTTGCGCCGCAGTGGTCCTTAAACAAGGGGCTGGACGCCACAATGGCATGGTACCTGGCCTCAAATTTTTCAAAGATGACTGGAAATCAATGATGCAAACCCATTTGAAGCGTGCCTTGGTGACCGGCGCCGCCGGGTTTATCGGCTACCATCTTTGTAGCAGGTTGCTTTCCGAGGGAGTCGACGTCATCGGTGTGGATAACCTCAATACCTACTATGATGTTCGAATCAAGCACGATCGGCTTTCCCGTCTGCAGTCCACGGAAAGGTTTGTCTTTCACCGAACCGATTTGGCCGAACGGGAAAAGCTTGCCCGAGTGTTTTCAGAGGCACGTCCTCAGGTGGTGGTCAACCTGGC
>JBJKSK010000477.1:0-6063 GCA_046704125.1 Desulfobacterales bacterium
GTGGGAGACATCCCTGTACGCCTTGGGGCAAACCGACCAAGGGATACCGGACCCGGAAAAACAAGAGCAGTGACCGCTATATCGTCAAGCGGCGCAACAGCAAGTAGGATGCCAAAAATTGGGCCGTCGAACGGCAACCGTGCCGTTGATGGCTCCCCGGACAAATATAGGCAGCAGGAGATACTATGCCAAGGTCGTTAAAAAAGGGACCGTTTATAGACGCCCATCTCATGACAAAAGTGTTGGCAGCTCAAAAGACGCGCTCCAATAAGGTGATCAAGACGTGGTCACGGCGCTCTACCATCATTCCTGAAATGGTGGGCATCACGCTGGCCGTGCACAATGGAAAGAAATTCGTTCCCGTGTTTGTCAGTGAAAATATGGTTGGGCATAAACTCGGTGAATTTTCTCCGACACGGACCTTTTACGGGCACGCAGGGGATAAGAAATCGAAATTAAAGAAGTAACGGAGAAAAGGGAATGTCTGCAAACGAGGTAAGAGCCGTATCGAAATATGTTCGCATTTCTCCGCAGAAGGTTCGCATGTTGACCGATGCGGTCAAAGGCCAACCCGTGGAAGCCGGTCTTGCAAAACTTCGGTTTATGCCACAGAAGGCTGCCAGGGTTCTTGAAAAAATCGTGAGATCCGCTGTGGCCAACGCCGATCAAAAGCCGGATATTGAAGTCGATACGCTGGTTATCCGCAATGTCACCGCCGATCAGGGACCCATGCTCAAGCGCTTTAAGGCCCGCGCCCGTGGACGGGGAACCCGAATATTGAAAAGAACTAGCCATATTACCGTGATATTGGCTGATGAATCCGTCTAAATAAGGAGGTATGAGCTTGGGCCAAAAAGTAAATCCCATTGGATTGCGGTTGGGAATAGTAAAGACCTGGGAATCGCGGTGGTATGCTGGGAAAAATTACTCCGGGTATATCCTTGAAGACTTTGAGTTGAGGAAGTTTCTCAAGAAAAAACTCTACCATGCGGGCATCTCGCGCATCGAAATCGAGCGGTCTTCCAAACGGGTGCGGTTGAGGATTTTCACGGCACGCCCCGGAATTGTCATCGGCAAGAAGGGCTCTGAGATCGCCACGCTGAAAACGGATCTGGAAAAACGCATCGGACAGGAAGTGCTCATTGACATCCAGGAAGTGCGCCGACCCGAAATTGACGCCCAACTTTTGGCTGAAAATGTCGCCATGCAGATCGAACGACGGGTGGCGTTTCGTCGCGCGATGAAGCGCGGGGTATCTTCTGCCATGCGCTTTGGTGCCAAGGGGGTCAAAATTATTTGCGCAGGCCGGCTTGGCGGAGCGGAAATGGCCCGCACCGAATGGTATCGGGAAGGGCGCGTGCCGTTGCATACCTTGCGCGCGGACATTGACTACGGATTCATTGAGGCCAATACGACCTATGGCCTCATCGGCGTCAAGGTATTTATCTTCCATGGGGAGATACTCAAGAAAGACCAGGTTGAAGCCGGCGGGCACTAACCGATAGGAGATATTGGACATGCTGAGTCCCAAAAAGGTTAAATACAGAAAACAGCAACGCGGCAGAATGAAAGGGGTGGCCCGCCGCGGTGGGAGCCTAAGCTTCGGAGAATTCGGGTTGCAGGCCGTGGAATGCGGCGCCGTGAGCGCCAAGCAGATTGAGGCCGCCCGAATTGCGTTGACACGTCATGTCAAACGAGGCGGCAAAATGTGGATCCGGGTTTTCCCAGACCACCCCATTACCAAAAAGCCTGCCGAAGTGCGGATGGGAAAGGGCAAGGGACCTACAGAAGCCTGGGTGGCCGTGGTGAGGCCCGGAAGGATCCTCTACGAGATGGAGGACGTTCCCAAAGAACTGGCCAAAGAGGCCCTGCGATTGGCTGCGCACAAGCTTCCCGTCAAGACCAAGTTCATCGAGAGGAGTGACGGTTAATGAAAGCCAGTGAAATCCGGGATCTGAGCCCGGAAGAAATGCAGCGCAAGGTCAAGGAGCTCAAGGAAGGTCTTTTCAATTTGCGGTTTCAACACGGCGCCGGGCAATTGGAAAATCCGGCCCGGCTCAAGGAAACCAAGCGGGATATCGCCCGGGTGCAGACTGTGCTGCGGGAAATGTCCGATAAAGATGAATCCCTATGATAGATGCTGCTATGAAACGAGGAATAAAAAGACAGGTTGTCGGAACCGTCGTGAGCGACAAGATGGATAAAACGGCGGTGGTTCTGGTTGAACGTCTGGTAAAACATAAATTTTACCACAAGTTCGTCAGAAGACGGGCACGGTTTTCGGCCCATGATGAAAACAACGCCTGCAAGATCGGAGACAAGGTGCTCATCACCGAATCCCGGCCGCTGAGCAAGACCAAAAAATGGCGGGTGAGCCAGATCCTTGAAAAGGCTGTTTGATTAAAGGAAAGATGAGATGATTCAGACCGAGACAAGACTGACCGTGGCAGACAATTCCGGCGCCAAGGTGCTTTCCTGCATCAAGGTTTTGGGCGGCTCCCGCCGACGGTATGCCAGTGTTGGGGATATTATCGTGGTCAGCGTCAAGGAAGCCATCCCCAACGCGAAGGTCAAAAAAGGTGACGTGCTCAAGGCCGTCGTGGTTCGGACCAAAAAGGAAATTCGAAGGCCGGACGGCTCTTATATCCGGTTTGATGATAATTCCGCCGTCGTGATCAATCCCAACAAGGAACCTATCGGGACCCGTATTTTCGGGCCCGTGGCCCGGGAACTGCGGGCGAAACGGTTTATGAAGATCGTTTCTCTGGCTCCTGAGGTTTTGTAAAAGAATGAGGTTCTGTGGAGAAATGGCTATGGATGCGAAGAAGTGTCATTTGAAAAAAGACGACAAAGTCAAGATCGTCGTCGGCAAGGACCAAGGCAAAATCGGAAAAATTCTTCGGGTAATGCGGAAGAAGGATCGAGTCGTGGTCGAAAACATAAATATCGTCAAGCGTCATTCGAAACCGAATGCGCAAAACCGACAGGGCGGGATCATCGAGAGCGAGGCACCTATCCACTGGTCCAACGTGATGCTGATGTGCAGCAAGTGCATGTCACCGGTTCGCATTAAGATGCAGATTCTCGAGGATGGGGGAAAAGCCAGGGTCTGCGGCAAGTGCAACGAGATGATTGACGCTTAGGTAGGCGAACCGGAGGAAAATCGATGTCCAGGCTCAAAGAAGTTTACGAAAAAGAGATTCATCCCCAACTCAAGGAAACCTTCCAGTACAAAAATGTGATGGAGATTCCCAAACTCGAGAAGATTGTGCTCAACATGGGGCTGGGGGAGGCCATTCATAACATCAAACTACTCGACTCATCGGCGGAAGAGCTCAAGAACATTGCCGGCCAGAAGCCGGTGATAACGCGAGCCAAAAAATCCATAGCCGCCTTCAAGCTCAGGGAAGACATGCCGATCGGGTGCATGGTGACCCTTCGCCGAGAACGAATGTTCGATTTCTTAGACAAGCTTGTCAATGTCGCTTTGCCCCGGGTGCGCGACTTTCGCGGTGTGTCCGGCAAAGCTTTTGATGGGCACGGCAACTACACTCTGGGGATCAGGGAGCATATCATTTTCCCCGAGATCGACTACGATAAGATCGATCAGATCAAGGGAATGAACGTCACCATCGTCACCAGCGCCAAAACGGATCACGAGGGCAAGGAACTGCTGAGGTTGCTGGGGATGCCGTTTCGCAATTAAGCGCCAGCCCCGGGTACAAGGAGGATGAATTGGCAAAAAAGTCGCTGAGAATCAAAGCTAGAAGAACCCCAAAATTCAAGGTCCGGTCATACCATCGTTGCCCCATGTGTGGCAGACCCAGAGGGTTTCTGAGAAAATTCGGCATTTGCCGAATCTGCTTCAGAAATTTGGCCTCCACCGGGAAGTTGCCGGGTGTTATCAAGTCTAGCTGGTAAGCGTTTCGCACAACAGGAAATAAACGGTATGCGCCATTTCGGCGTATTGCAGCGGAGAAAATTATGGCGATGAGCGATCCTATTGCGGACATGCTGACCCGCATTCGAAATGCCGGTAAAGCAAAATTCAACAGTGTGGATATCCCCGGTTCCAAGCTCAAAACCGAGCTGGCCAAGGTGATGAAAGACGAGGGATTTATCAAGAACTACAAGTTCATTAACGACGGCAAGCAGGGCATCCTGCGCGTCTATCTCAAATATGGTTCCGGGCAGACACATGCCATTTTCGGCATACAACGGGTCAGCAAACCGAGTCGGCGCATGTATCTGGGGTCCAAGGAGCTCATGCCGGTACTCAATGGCATGGGGATCGCCGTGCTGTCGACGTCGCGCGGGGTCATGACCGACCGGCGCGCCCGCCAGGAAAACATCGGCGGTGAAGTGCTATGTCATATTTGGTAGCAAGAGGGGAGTGACACATGTCTCGCGTAGGAAAGAAACCAATTTTAATTCCCGAAAAGACCCGGGTTTCCTTTGAAAACGGGGTGTTCACGGCAACCGGGGCCAAGGGAACCCTGACGCGTGTGATTCACCCGGTCGTTGCCCTTGAGCTGGATAAGGCCCAGGTTGTGGTGCAAAGCCCTCCGGACCGAAACGGCAGAGCGCTTCAGGGGCTGACCCGGAGTCTGGTCAGCAACATGCTCATCGGGGTCAGCCAGGGCTTTCAACGT
Source organism: Desulfobacterales bacterium (assembly GCA_046704125.1). Classification (GTDB taxonomy): domain Bacteria; phylum Desulfobacterota; class Desulfobacteria; order Desulfobacterales; family JBJKSK01; genus JBJKSK01. Next base: position 4,653 of record JBJKSK010000477.1, read on the forward strand.
GTCTTGGAAATCAATGGGATTGGCTATCGGGCTGAGGCCACGGGGAAAACGGTCGTCTTGAGTCTAGGGTATTCACATCCCATTCACTTCGAATTGCCCGAAGGGATTACTGCCTCTGTCGAGAAAAATACCGTTCTCAAGCTGTCGGGTATCGATAAAGAGTCGCTGGGACTGGTGGCTGCGGCCATTCGCCGGTTGCGACCACCGGAACCGTACAAAGGCAAAGGAATCAAATACGCAGAAGAGCGGATTCAGAGAAAAGCTGGAAAGACCGGAACCAAGTAGGCTTGAATTTCGGACAACGGGTAAGGTCAGGCATGCTCCAGCGGCTTCAACGGCCAGATGAGGAAATAAACATGAGTTCGACAGACATAAAAAAACAGGCACGACTGAAACGAAAGAAGCGCGTCAGAAAAAAGGTTTTTGGCACCCTTCAACGTCCGCGTTTGACGGTGTATCGCAGCAGCCGTCATATCTACGCGCAGATCATAGACGATACGGCCGGACATACGCTAGTGGCGGCTTCTACCATGGAAAAGACGATGAAGGCTCCGGCCGAAGGGAAGGGGAAAATCGCTGAAGCCACGGCCATCGGCAAACTCGTGGCTCAACGCGCCAAGGAAAAGGGCATTGCCCAGGTGGTCTTTGATCGAAACGGCTTTTTGTATCATGGGCGGGTCAAGGCCGTTTCAGATGGTGCACGCGAGGCCGGGCTCGATTTTTAACCGATTAAGGAGACGAAGCCTTGTTCAAACAGGATAAAGAAGAAAATCAATTAATCGACAAGGTCGTGCACATCAATCGCGTGGCCAAGGTTGTAAAGGGCGGTCGGCGGTTTTCATTCAGTGCCATTGTTGTCGTTGGTGACGGCGAGGGAAGCGTCGGTTTTGGCTTGGGTAAGGCCGGAGAGGTTCCTGAAGCGATCCGCAAAGGGGTTGAAAAAGCCAAAAAAAACATGGTCAAGGTGCCCATCGTAGAAGGAACCATTCCCTACGAGGTCATCGGCCATTTCGGTGCCGGCCGGGTGTTGCTCAAACCAGCCTCGCAAGGCACAGGCGTGATTGCCGGTGGGGCTGTGCGTGCCGTTCTTGAAGCCGCCGGGGTCCAGAATATTTTGACCAAATGCATGGGCACGAACAATCCGCATAACGTGGTCAAGGCCTCCATCGCGGGGTTGCGACAATTGCAGAGCCGCGAGGCGGTCGCGGCTCGCCGCGGAAAACGGGTTGAAGATTTATAGCGAGGATAAAACATGGCCGGCACACTGAAAATAACGCTGATAAAAAGCATGATCGGTCGTCCCGAAAAGCATCGAAGGGTTCTGCGCGGGATGGGCTTGACCAAGCTAAATAAGACCGTTGAATTGACGGATTCGCCATCGGTTCGGGGAATGATTCAAAAGGTTCCCCAT
>JBJKSK010000478.1:0-4457 GCA_046704125.1 Desulfobacterales bacterium
GGCTTCGCCACCGCAGCAACCCGCCTCTGTCCATACGCCTGCCTCTGTCACAAGCCGATTTCCCCGCCGCGTTGGCGGTCATGGGGAAACCGGGCGAATTTGAAGGAAAAGACTACCGGGGTCAAACGGTGCTTTCCGATATCCGTCCCGTGCCGGGAAGCCCCTGGTATATGGTGAGCAAGGTGGACGCCGATGAAATTTTCGGCGAAATCCACCGAGAGGCTTATTTCATAGGATTTTTGGCCTTGATTTTGGTCTTTTTTTCGGCGTCGCTTATGGCCTTGATTTACAAACACCGGGGGAAAGCAACGTTTCAGGCCCTTTACCGCACCGAGCGGCAACGGGCCGATGTTCAGGAGGAATTTAAAACCACGCTTTACAGCATCGGCGACGCGGTCATCATCACCGATGCCGACGGGCGTGTCCGCAACATCAATCCGGTGGCCGAACAGTTGACCGGCTGGACGGAGCGGCAAAGCGCAGGGAAACCAAGCGAAGAAGTGTTTCAAACCGTCGATGAAACCACCCGGGAAAAAACGGAAGACCCGATTCGGCAGGTCTTACAGAAAGGGCGGAGTGTCCGGCTTGCCAATCACAGCCTGCTGATTCAAAAAAACGGCGGCGAGGTAGCCATCGCCTGCAGCGGCGCACCCATCCGGGATGGACGGAAAAATATCATCGGCGCGGTGTTGGTATTCAGGGACCAGGCCAAGGAGCGGGAGACTCAGCGGCTGGTTCTTGCCCGATTGAGGCTGCTGGAACTTGCCGCCACTTGCTCTTTTGAAGAACTGCTCCAAAAAATGATGGATGAAATCGGCGCACTGACCCAGAGCCCCATCGGGTTTTGTTGCTTTTTTGATCAGGACCAGAACAGCATTACCCTTCAGGCATATTCGACCCAGACAACCGAGGGATTTTGCAAAAGGGAGGACAGCGGCACACACTACAGGATTGACCGGGCCGGCGTCTGGGCGGACTGTATCCACGCCAGAAAACCCGTTATTCATAACGATTACAATGCACTGCCGCACAAAAAGGGCCTGCCGGAGGGACATGGCTCCCTTATCCGGGAACTGCTGGTGCCCATCATGAGGCAAGAGCGCATTGTTGCCGTTCTAGGTGTGGGAAACAAATCCAAGGATTATACGGACAAAGATGTGGAAATGGTCTCTTATCTATCCGATTTCGTCTGGGAAATCGTGGGAAGAAAGCAGACGGAGGTACGGCTTCGGGAAAACGAGCTGCACTTCCGCCGGCTGTATGAACGGTCCCCGGTGGCCTACCAGTCGTTGGACGTCCGGGGCCATATCCTGGAGGTCAATGCCGCCTGGCTGGCCGAACTGGGCTATACCCGGCAAGAAGTCATCGGCAGATGGTTCGGGGATTTTCTGTCCGGCGAGGGCCAGCAATTGTTTAAGAATCGGTTTGAAACCTTTAAAGCCACCGGTGACGTCCACGGCCTCGAGTACGAAATGAAACGTAAAAACGGCCAGCTCATCAGCGTGAATTTCGATGCTCGTGCCAGCCGGAACGCGGATGAGTCGTTTACCATGACCCATTGTGTCCTTGTCAACATCACCGAGCGCAAGCAAAGAGAGGCCGCTTTGCGGGCACTGAGCTCGCGGCAGGAAGCTCTTCTTTCCGCCATTCCCGACATCATCATGGAAGTGGATGTCAACCGGGTTTATACCTGGGCAAATCGTGCGGGGATTGAATTTTTCGGAGAAGATGTCATCGGGAGACAAGCCAACTACTACTTTGAAGGGCAGCAGGCTACCTACGAGGCGACCCAGCCCCTGATGGACGGTGAGGTGGACATAACCTATGTGGAAAGCCTGCAGCGGCGAAAAGACGGGAAAGTCCGGCTGCTGGCCTGGTGGTGTAAGGCGGTGCGGGATCAAAACGGCAAGGTCACCGGGGGGCTTTCATCGGCACGGGATATCACCGACCAGAAAACACTGGAAGACCAGTTCCGCCAGGCACAGAAAATGGAATCCGTGGGGCGGCTGGCCGGGGGGGTCGCCCATGATTTCAACAACATGCTCAGCGTTATCGGCGGCTACGCCGAACTGGCCTTGATGCGCGTGGACCCGAGCGACCCGGTGCACGGCGAGCTTCGGGAAATTCTAAAGGCCGCCAACCGCTCCACGGAAATCTCCAGGCAATTGTTGGCCTTTGCCCGAAAGCAGACCATTGCCCCCAAGGTGCTGGATCTCAACGAGACCGTGGAAAGCATGCTCAAGATGCTGCGCCGACTCATCGGCGAAGACATCGACCTGGCCTGGGCACCGGATACCAACCTGTGGCCGGTCAAAATGGATCCCAGCCAGCTGGATCAGATCCTGGCCAATCTTTGCGTCAACGCCCGGGATGCCATTTCCGGGGTGGGCAAGGTGAGGCTGGGCACCGGCAATGTAACCTTGGACGAGGACTATTGCGTGGCTCACGCCGATTTCATCCCGGGGGAGTTTGTCTTTCTGACTGTCAGCGACAATGGGTGCGGCATGGATAAAAAGACGCTGAGCCATCTGTTCGAACCGTTTTTCACGACCAAGGGGCTGGGCCGGGGCACCGGGCTGGGAATGGCCACCGTCTACGGGATCGTAAGGCAAAACAACGGGTTTATCAATGTGTACAGCGAGCCTGGACAGGGCACGATCTTCAGGATTTTCCTGCCGCGTTATGCCGGCAAAACCAACGAGGTCCCGGAGGAGCATGCGGGAAAAATCCCGCCGGGCCGCGGGGAATTGCTGCTGATTGTCGAAGACGAGGAAACGATCCTCCATATGAGCCAGCAGATGCTTGAAAAATTGGGATATCGAGTGCTGGCCGCATCCACGCCAGGCCAGGCCATTGAATCGGCCAAGGCGCATCAAGGGGCAATCCAGATGCTCATTACCGATGTGGTCATGCCTGAAATGAGCGGGCGGGAGCTGGCCCGGCAACTCAAGCAGGCGTTTCCGGAAATCAAGTGCCTGTTCATGTCCGGATACACGGCAGATGCCATTGCCAATCAGGGGGTGCTGGACGAAGGGGTGCTGTTTCTGCAAAAACCCTTTTCGGTAAAAATCCTGGCGGAAAAAGTTCGCGAAGCACTAGATGCAGCTGACCCGAGGCCGACAGACAAGTAGTCCGCATTCGTCTTGGATGGCAAGACTTTGTCTTGTCATCCAAGACAACCCCTTTCCCCCACGCCATTTTAACATCTTTCCCCTATTTTTTCAAAAGTAAAAAAAGTTAACAATTATAAAGAATTACCGATTCTATCGGTATCGCCTGAGATCTTTTTACCGGATTTCCCATGGGATAGCCGTCCTGTTTTTCTCTGGCATGCTTTTTGATTACCTCCTTTGCCAGTAGCGAGCGTTTTTTCCTGTATCCGTTTGAAAGAACTTGAAGATAGAACCTGTTACAGAGGTTATGCGCGTGAATGTTTTGCTTTACATTCCCGGGGATTCGCCGGCTAGCCAACGGCTGGAAAGAAAGATCCGCGGCGTTGTGCCGGATGGAAATCTGGGGGTTTTTTCGGATTTCGATCCGCTTTGCCTGAGGCTACATGCATCCCTCTACGACCTGGCCGCTGTGGTGCTTTTGGCCCAGACGGTTCATGATCTGGCCCAATTGACCACGTTGACCGACTTGTTATCGGGAATTCGGCTCATTCTCGTGTTGCCCGACCATGACCCGGAAACCATAGAAAAAGGCTATCGGATGTGGCCCCGGTTTGTCAGCTACACGGACAGCGATTTTGCGGATGTGACCGGAGTGCTTGAAAAAATTTGGCGGCTTTCGATTCCCAACCCCGGAAAAGACGAATGTCGCCAAACCAATGACTCCAAATCCGTTTCAAAAGGCGAGAACTGACATGGGTGATTTTGGAGGCCGGCCTCGGCAACGGTGTTCCGATGCACCAAGCGTCTTCAGACAAAAATGGACGAATCCGGCAAGGCAAGCCAGGCCCTGGAGCTGTTTTAAGTAACCGGCCATCTGCGGGTGTCTCAGCCCCGGAGTGAACGAAAGGATTCGAATGCGAAAAACAAAGATAGGACCCGAAGCGCACGGGCCGTCGCTTGCCGGCGACGCCGCTATTGTTTGCCTGAAAGGGGACTTGACGGTGGACCACGCCGTTGAAGTCAAGCAGAGCTTTGTCGATGCCATGGGAAAGGCGGCACGGGTGAGTCTTGTTTTTCAAGATATCACATCGGCGGACCTGTCCGTGCTGCAATTGATCTGTGCCGCCCACCGTTTGGCGGTGGCGGCCAACCAGACCATGACCCTGGACCTTGACGGGGCCGGGGCCGTGGTGGCGGTTGCCACAGATGCCGGGTATCTGCGCCGGCAGGGGTGCATGAAACAACTGGGCCAGGGCTGTCTGTGGGAAAAGGGAGAGCGCTGATGGGAAAGACGATCATGACCGTGGACGATTCGGCCAGCGTCCGCCAGATGGTTCACTTCAC
>JBJKSK010000479.1:0-3010 GCA_046704125.1 Desulfobacterales bacterium
GCGGATAGAATCATGCCGGAGGAGCAAAATCCGCACTGGATGGCCCCGTGTTCTATAAATGCCTGCTGAACCGGGTGCAGTCCCTCATCGGATTCCAGGCCTTCGATAGTTGTGATTTGGCTGCCGTTGGCCTGCACCGCAAGCACCAGGCAGGAATTAACGGTATTGCCGTCCATGATCACTGTGCACGAACCGCAATCTCCCTGGCCGCAGCCCTTCTTTGTGCCGGTGAGGCCGAGGCGGTAGCGCAGCATGTCCACCAGGGTCTCGTTTGGCTGCACCGCAAGATCATATTCCTTATCATTTATCGTAAGATGGATGAGTTTCGCTGCCATGAAAAGTCTCCTTCTGGATAATTCGAAGCCCGATTAGCCCTTGAGCGCTTCCGCGCATGCGGCGATAAGGGTCCTTCGCGTAAGCACCTTCACCATGTCCCGTTTGTATGCGGCCGTTCCCCTGAAGTCGTCAATGGGCGTGCAGTCCATCATCGCGGCTTCTCCGGCCTCGGCAAACACAGGCATAAAACAGACCACTTCTGCGGGCTGGTCCGTATAGTCCCCCACGGCAACCTCTCCGGCTTTTGCAAACAGGGCCTCACTGGGGCTTTGACCGATGAGCGCTTTTTCGGCAGAGACCGCCCTCCGGTGGGTCGGACCCACGCATCCCATCACGATTCTGGCATCTTTTATCGGCCCGCCGGGCTTCTCCAGAGACACATAGGACGCCACGTTTACGATGTTGCAGTCACACGAGCTTCGAGTGCCCAGGTTGATATAGCTTGCCCCCGAATAGGGAGCAGGTGCATCCACTTGAATCTCGGTCATGATCTCGTCGGCGGCGATTTCGGTCAGCCCCACCCCCTTGAAAAAATCGTCCAGAGATACAACCCTTTGGCCCGATTTTTTGGTGAGCACCACCTTGGCGCCATAGGCCATAAGAGAAGGAGGCATGTCGGCCGCCGGCCTTGCAGTCCCAAGGTTTCCCCCCACGGTCGCGCGGTTTCTCACCAGGGGAGAGCCAAGCGCACCGGCACCCGCGCAAATCGCTCCCCATCTCTTGCCGATTTCCCCGGATACCGCGATGTTGGCGATAGTTACGCACGGCCCCAGCTTCAACATCGTCGAAGATGCATCCACTTTTTTGAGCTCGGGGATCCTGGCGAGGGAAACCAGCCGCTCGGGGGCAAGAAGCTTCTTTTTCATGTTGACCGCCAGATCGGTCCCGCCGGCAATCACCTTGGCCTTTGCACCATATTCGGCCAGGATCTCACAGGCTTCCGATACTGTTGCCGGCTCGTCGAAGTCAAACTTGGGCAAAAGCATCTCACTTCTCCTTATAAGAATGGTTATATTAAAGGTTCCATCCGGAACCGCCGTGCTGTTGTTCCGGTGGAGGCATAGCGAAAGTTCATTCAGATGAATTTCATCAATACCATTTTGCGCTTTCAGGTCAAGTATTTTTTTGCCCCATCGGGCCTTGAGGTCTCATTTTTTTAGCGTAGACGCCGTTTTCCGCGCCGTGGGGAGGCCGGTTGCCAAAAACCGGACAAGTTCACTATACTGAATTTAGGACGCAAACCGTTCTCCGTTCCTGCCGCGCAAATCGGCGGGGGCAAAAAAATATTGACACCCTTTTTGTGGCAAGCTACATTGTAGCGGAATTATAGCTGCTCGCCCTGAGGCCGCGTTGCGCGCTCTCTAGGGCGCCCTTTTATCTTCAGGCAGGGTTGAGCTACCCTCTTTGTCCATATCTTGACGCTCCGCGCGGCGGCCTGCGCCCGCAGGAGTTTCGGAGAAAAAGAAAAATGTCCAAAGCGCCCGACAAAATCAAAGCCTGGCAGATGGTCCAGCCGACCGCCAAGGATAAAGCGACCGGACAGGTAACTCCGGGAAAGCTGGAACTTGTGGAAATTCCCGTGCCCGAGCTCAAAGCCGGAGAAGTGCTGGTTGAGGTCGCCGGCTGCGGGGTTTGCCACACCGATCTTGGCTACTTCTATGATGGTGTTCCAACGATTCAAAAGCCCCCTTTGATCCTGGGGCACGAAATCTCGGGCACCGTTGTCGCAGGCGACCAGAAGTGGATAGGAAAAGAGGTGATCGTCCCGGCGGTCATGCCCTGTCGTCAGTGCCACCTGTGCAAGACCCGGCGGGGAAACCGGTGCCTGGACCAGAAGATGCCCGGCAACAGCACCGGCATATACGGCGGTTTTGCCAGCCACATCCCGGTTCCCTCGCTCGACCTCTGTGAAATAAGGGACCGCAAGGGCATTGCGCTCGAGCATCTGGCGGTTGTGGCCGATGCGGTTACCACGCCGTTTCAGGCGACCAAGCGGGCGGAACTCGATGTAGGAGACAACGTGATTGTCATCGGAGCGGGCGGGGTCGGGCAGTATGTGGTCCAGACCGCCAAGGGCTTCGGGGCCGGCGTAGTGATCGCTGTCGACATCGTCGAGGATCGGCTGCAAAAGATGCTCAAGCACGGCGCCGATTTTGTCATAAACGCCACAGGCAAGGGGCCGGCCGATGTTGCCGCCGAGGTGAAGAAAATCCGCCAGGAGGCGGGGCTGCCCTCATACGGCTGGAAGATTTTCGAGGCCTCGGGGAGTAAGCCCGGCCAGGAAACTGCCCTTAATCTGCTCAGTTTTACCGGCAAGCTGATCATTATCGGCTTCGGGATGGCGAAGGTGGAATACATGATGAGCCGCCTGATGGCTTTCGACGCCGAGATCATAGGCACGTGGGGATGTTTGCCCGAGTATTACCCGCAGGTGCTCGAGATGGTGGTCAGCGGAAAAATAGCCGTTGAGCCTTTCGTTCAGACCCGGCCGATGAGCACGATAAGGGAGGCTTTCGAGGAAGCCCACAAAACGCCCCCCGACCGGCGAATCATTCTCGTTCCCGACTTTTGATTTACAGCGCCCGGCGATTTTGCAAGGGCGCAATCCGGCGCTGGCGGTGCGCCAGGCGCCCTTGCAGAATCGCCGGGCGCAAAGAAAAAGACAGGGCATGCG
>JBJKSK010000480.1:0-3542 GCA_046704125.1 Desulfobacterales bacterium
TCTCGCCACGTTAAAAACAGATCTTTTTGTGTACTATAGCTGGTTTTCATCGATTCCATAGTATTGGCAGATGGCCAACTTGATGCGAGTCATATCCGGGGCCAGCCGTTTTGACTCGGAAACTTCAAGGTTCCGCTTCTCGTCAAAAAATCGGCTTTTAAGTCGGTCAACAAACTCATTGTCCCCAAGAATCGATAACTGTTTTTTCAGACTCATAATACGCAACAAGGTATCGTCCTCATCCTCGTCCGCAACGCGGGCGACCTGGAGATGTTCGGTTCTCAGGTGAGCCAGATGACCCAGCGCTTCGGCTACCGGCAAGTGACTCTGGTCGGGGATCGTGGCATGATCAAAAGCGCCCAGATAAAGGACCTGGAAAGCTTTGGATTCCAGTACATCGCGGCCATCACCAAGGCGCAGATCCGCTCGCTGATCAAAAAGGGCGTTTTTCTATTGGAGCTTTTCGATGATCAACTGCGCGACATCAAAGACGAGAAGGTGCGCTACGTGCTGCGGAGAAACCTGGTGCAGGCAAAGGAGATGGCCGCCTCTCGCAGTTCGAAATTGGCTTCATTGCGTTGGAACAGAAACGGCATGGCACGGTGAAAGAAGTTGCAGGCGGCCGCCACCAGCAGGCGGTAAGCCTCGCCCTGCGGGTCGCGACAGCCTGCGGCTTTTCACGCCGGGCGGCGCTGTTCTCGGCCAGAACCAACTTGATTTTGGCCGAGACTTGCTCCATCAGGCTGCGCCGGGCGAATTTCTTCAGTTTGGTTGTTTCCGTTTAAGAACCCTTTGACCCACGAATGGACGCAAATCCACACGAATTTTTAACCACAGAATGCACGGAAGGGGGACTTGCTATATACGCCATTTATTCGTAGGCGCATAAATGGGCGCATATATTTGCGCCGAGTGTATAAATTAGCGCTTGCGCTTATAAACAGCCCCTTTCCGATCGCCAATCTGAACAATCTCGCCCCTCTTTTTCAAACGCGAAAGAAGTTTATATGCCTGGTTTTGGGTAACATGACATAAGTCCATCACATCCGCACGTTTCATAGTGCCGTGCTTGTCGATATAATTGAGCACCATCTGCTCCTGCTGGATGGGCGCAAACCCAGCTTGGCGGATGTATTCTGATTTCCTTCCAGCCTTACGGTACAAAGCGGCACTTAGGGTATAGGTCCGGCCTCTTCCGGTGCCGTGAATTTCCAGAAAGCCGGTTTCCACGAGTTTTTCCAGTGTTGCCCGAACATTGGCCTCCGGTTTTTGGACGGATGGGGCAAGGTCGCCGGCGCTCAATCGGCGCTCCTCACGCAGGCGGGACAGGATGATAAGGGAGTCAATGGGCATGTTCCCCAGCTTATCCTCTTGTTCGACCACCATTTTGATGAAATCAAGATCAGCTGCAGCGTTGCTCATTTGCACGGTAACCGTGAATTCATTGGACATGGAATAATCAGGAGCCGGACGACCATAGCGCAGCATGCCTTCATAAATGCGGTCGATACCGCGCCCGGTGCGTTCGGCCAGGCCGACACGCTTGATAATATCGGCTAACAGCGGGTTACGCGAGCGAGGCGGCGCAACCAGTAAATTGTCGAGTGTAACCCCTTCGATAAACCCGCCGGGGCTGCTGATGCTCAGACCATCATCGTCCAATCTGACATGCACCGCCCCCAGTCGACTAAAGTCGCGGTGCACCAATGCGTTAACGAAGGCTTCACGAAAGGCACGACGATCATAGTTGGGAATGGGCACGCGAAACAGCCCAATCTGGATCTCCTCTTCCACCACCCAGGGTTTGAACTGAAGTTCGACCTCTTCAAAGGTTTCAATCAACGGCTTGCGGTAGAATTCGTTGACCCGGACGTCGGTACCGCGTAGCACCTGAAAGGCAACCTCGTAGGCGGGCAGATTCATACGCAACAGTTCTTCGGTCCCAAGGAGCATCAAGCCGGCAATGGTTGGATGTCTGACGCCGTTCACTTCACGACAAAGCCCCAGAGCGCCATCCAGTTCGTCATCCGCAAGCGCCAGCAGCGACTGCTCACCACCGTGTTTTTTGATGGCGTTGCGAAAACGTTGCCGTTGCAGCGGATCGAACCGGCTGGCATCTATGTCCTCGAGCACCATGGCCGAGGGATCGACAAGCCCCATTGACGAATGGCGCTGGATAAATTCATGGGGGTAAAACGGCACCGCTTCGGGTGTACCATCAAGCTTGAGGCGTCTTCGGACCAGAAGGCCATCCGAGGTCGATACCAGTTGACGCGACTTGGAAACGGTAATCCGAGCGACACACTTACCCTGAAGGTCGTACCGCTCAACTCTGACGGATATGGCAGGATTGGTCTTATTGGCGATCAGGGACGGAATGCCAGAAACATGGAGATGATTCACATGCAAACCGGTGACAGTGCCATCATCCTCAACGCCAAGCAATAGATCGCCACCCTCGGTATTGGCCAAAGAAACCACTGCTGCCACCAGGTCGCGATCCGGAAGACCTTTTAAATCACCCTTGAATTCCAGCACCAGGCTCTCACCTTGCTGGATAAGTTTCCTGATTTCGTGCTCGTTCGTATCCATTGGTGATTCCTATATCTGAATCCTTTTGCCTTTGCGGATCTCTTCCAGTAGCGCCTTACGCATGGATTCCAACGTGCCGGTTCCGCTGGGTTCAGGCGCAGGTTCGAGCGTTGATACCGGTTGTGCCCAGGTTGTCATTCGGGAAAGCTGATGCTTGTAGTCGCTTTCCTCAAACCGGCGCAGGGTGTCGCGGATGACCAGCTGGCGCTGAAGCCGCTCCATTTCAACGGACTCTTCCGTCTATAGACGGGAGCACCCGTTGGAAAAATCATCATGGGACAGAATGCGCAGCAGGTACAGCTCGGCGGCCCAATCCGGGTTTCCGCCGGGCAGATGGGCTGACGGGTCCAGTGCGATGCGCAGGTAGCTTATTGGCCGGTATCAACCGGCCGCGTCCAACTTTTCCCGGCCCTGTCCGCTGAGGCGTGTGCTCCGATAGATGACCACGGGATGCAGGTTGATCCGCCCGCCGTCAGCGACGGTCAGATCCAGACTGGATCCCGGTTTTAATCCGAGCGCCTTGCGAACGGCCAGGGGAATGTTGATGCTGCCGCGCTTGTCGATGGTGATTCGCATGGTATTTTCTCAAGCATGGTTGTTGATTATGGCCATAATGACACATTCTGAATAGGGAAAAATCAGGATGTCCATGCTTTCATGCTCTTATCGATCCGTCAAATCAAACATTCGGAGCAAAATATCTTTCGGGCTTCGCAGCAAGTCTTTTCGCCGTCCGGTCAGGGCATATCTGCACACAACCAAAGGTTTACCCGGTTTATGAGCCGGCTGGCAGGATCTTGGAAGCAACGGGAGCGCCGGGGGGGCACTTGGCGCTCAATACCCGCGGGTAAAATCGATCTGGAATCGCAGCGGCGCGTCGGCGCAAAACCGCCGGTAATTGTCGCAGAATATGCCGGCAATGGCCTGGGGAAAGCTCTTGCCGGCGTTGT
>JBJKSK010000481.1:0-5696 GCA_046704125.1 Desulfobacterales bacterium
GGGGGGGGGTTGGGGCTGCCTCACGATAATGGGACGGCTCGGGGGTTGACTGACCTTTTCAACGGGACAATTCTGAAACACAAGTGCAGCAATCCGGCAGTTGGGTCGAATTCTCATCCATTTTGAAAAGAGCTCGACCGACATGGCATCTTCGGTTCATCATCGGATTTGGCAATCAAAATGGCGCGACCGACCAACACCTTCATGATCACTTTCACCACCATGCTGGCCACCATGATGCAGGCGGTGGACACATCGGTGGCCAATGTGGGGCTGCCGCACATGCAGGGCTCCTTTTCCGCAGGGGTGGATGAAGTCACCTGGATCATTACCTCCTACCTGGTTGCCAATGCCGTGATCGTCCCGATAACGGGATGGCTCGGCAATTTTTTCGGCAGACGCCGGATTTTTATCTTCTGCCTGGGCATTTTCACCCTGGCCTCACTGGGAACCGGCGCCGCCCCATCGCTTGGCTTCTGTATCGTCATGCGGGTGCTCCAGGGATTTTCCGGAGGGATCATCGTGCCAATGAGCCAGGCGATCCTGCTGGAGGCCTTTGCTCCGGAAAAGCGGGGCAAGGCCCTGGCCTACTTCGGCGTCGGGGTGGTCGTTGGACCCATCATCGGTCCCATCCTGGGCGGCTGGATCACCGATAACTACGGCTGGCGCTGGATATTTTACATCAACCTGCCCATCGGCCTGTTGGCGATCTTTCTCACCACGATCTTCGTGTTTGACCCGGCCTACATCAAAAGACCTAAAGGCGCTATCGACTACCAGAGTTTCCTCTATATCGCTCTGGGCCTCGGCAGCCTGGAAATCGTGCTCAGCCGCGGAGAGCGTTTCGACTGGTTTCAGAGCCACTTCATCCAGGTGTTCGCGGTCCTGGCCGCTGCTGGCGTCATCCTGTTTGTATGGCGCTCGATCACCTGTAAAAATGCTTTGGTCGATCTGTCGATATTGAAAAACAAGGAGTTCGGGGCTGGGGTCTTTTTATGCTTTTTCCAGTACTTCGTTCTTTACGCCACCCTGGTCATGCTGCCGCTGTATGTCCAAAACATGATGCATTATACGGCCACCTGGGCGGGTCTGATCCTGGCACCCGGAGGGACGGCGGCTCTGCTGGCCATGCTGGTGGGCGGCAGACTGATCGAACGGGTAGACGCCCGCTGGCTGCTCCTCTTCGGGATTCTGACCATGCTTGCTTCACTTAGGATGCTCAGCGACATGAACCTGATGGTCACCTTCTCGTACATGGCCATCGCCCGGGGGCTGCAGGGCTTCGGGACCGGATTCCTGTTCATTTCAGTGGCTGCCGCCGCTTACAGCACCATGCCGGCAAACCGGATGGGCCATGCCACCGGATTCTACAATCTTATCCGAAATGAGGCGTCCTCCGTCGGCATCGCCACCGCCACCACCCTTCTCGCCCGCCGCACCCAGTTCCATCTAACCCGGCTCGTACCCAACATTAATCCCTTTAGCCACCTCTTCCGACAAAACTACGACTATCTCCTTCACGTTCTTTCGGCCCGGTCGAGCTTTACATCGTTAACAAATCACCAACTGGTCCTGGGGATAATCAACGAAAAAGTCGAGCAGCAGGCAAGGACCATGTCCTACCTCGATATCTTCCAGGTCATGAGTTTTGTGCTGCTGTGCTTTATTCCGCTGATTCCCATCCTGCGAGGGAAAGTCAGGAAAAGGCAAGCCGTATCAGTGGAAAAATAAGAAGAAGCCGTGAAAAATGAGAGACGCCCTTAAAGCCCAGAAACACTCATGGGTGCATGAGTCCGTTCCGGGCATCAACCGGAAATTGCCGGGGCGTGTTTCCATAACTCGGTTGGCGATTTTACCCGCGGCGGCTCGACTCTCGTTGCCGACCCGGCTAATCCACTTTGAAAAATACTTTTTTCTTCGCCTGGCAGACCGGGCATTCGTCGGGCGGTTCGCCTTCGACCGTGTAACCGCAGACGCTGCAGACATAGATGTCGGTTCTTTCGAGCGATTCCATCTTTTCCAAGGCTTTGGCATAAAGGGCCGCGTGGACCTTTTCCACTGCGTTGGCATAGGCTAAGGTGCGTTGGGCCTGGGCGTTGCCTTCGGCCTTGGCGGCTTCGATCATGGGGGGGTACATGCTCTGGTATTCATAGGTTTCGCCGCCGATGGCCGCCTCGAGGTTGTCCCGGGTCGATCCGACCTCCTTGAGGGCCCTCAGGTGGGCATGGGCATGGATGGTTTCCGCGGCGGCCGTGGCACGAAAGAGCCGGGCAACTTGTTGGTATCCCTCCCGATCGGCTTTTTCTGCAAATGCCAGATATTTGCGGTTGGCCTGGGATTCGCCGGCAAAGGCTTCCTTGAGATTTTTTTCGGTCTCGGACATGCGATGCCTCCTTTCGTTGGTGGCAATTATTCATTCCGGATTTTTCCGCGGGAAAGGATAATCTTTCCAAATTCGTGTCAACGGCTGTTTGGCCGGTCATCACCTCACCATCCTGGCCATCCACATGGTCAGTGGCGCAAAATAGGAAATAATAAGCAAGTCGATGACCAAGACCCCGAGAAACGGCAAAATCCTCCTGGAGATGGCCCCCAGACTGTCGCCGGAGATGGCACCGGAGACGATCAGGCAGATGCCCATGGGCGGGGTGAGCATCCCGATGGCCAGGTTGGTGACCACCAGGACCCCGAGGTGGATAAGATCGATGCCGAGCGAGGGCTGCAAGGAACTGATCAACGGCACCAGCAGAATCAGCGCCGCCGTGGTTTCAACGACCGTGCCGGCGGCAAGCAGCACGGCGTTGACGATCAATAAGAGGACCCACGGGCTGTGGCTGAGGGAAAGAAGACCCCCGGCAAGCCGGGCCGGCATGTTCGCGATGGCGGCGATCCAGGAGAAGACCGAGGCCGTGGCGATGATAAAGAGCACTATGGCCGAGGTGACTGCGCCCTCGCGAAAGATCGGCACCAGATCGCGGATGCCGATGGTCCGGTAGACGATCATGCCGAGGACCAGCGCATAGACCACGGCAACGGCGGCCGATTCCGTGGCTGTGAAGACACCCAAGAGAATGCCGCCCAGAATGATCGCAGGCGCTCCCAGGGCCAGCAGCGCCCTGAAGGCGGTGTATCCGACGCGGCTCAGAGAAAAAGTGCTCGTGGCCGTATGGCCGCCTCTTCGGGCCAGGATGGTGGAAACCACGATGAGGGAAAACCCGATGAGAATCCCCGGCAGGATGCCTCCGGCAAAGAGCCGGCCGATGGAGGCACCGGTGAGAAACCCGAAGATGATCATGGGGATCGAAGGCGGGATGATGACCCCGATGGCACCGCCGGAGGCCTGGACCGCCGCGGAAAAATCAGAATCGTAACCGGCGTGTTTCATCGCCGGAATCAGGATGGTGCCCACCGCGACGGTGTCGGCGGCGGCTGATCCGGATATTCCGGCAAAAAACATGGCCGAGACCACGGTGACGGCGGCAAGCCCCCCGGGAAGCCAGCCGACCAGGGCATCGGCAAAATCTATGATCCGTTGACTTATTCCGCTTTTTTCCATGATGAGGCCGGTGTACATGAAAAGCGGTACGGCCATGAGGAAAAAGGAGTCGACTCCGGCCACCATCCGCTGGATCACCAGGACCAGGGGAAGGCCCTGGCTCACGGCGATGGTCAGCACCGCCGCCGAGCCGATGGCAAGAGCGATGGGGATATTCAGGGCAAAGAGCAGCAGCAGGCATAAAATCAGGAGCTCAGTGGTCACGGCGCCCCTCCTGGAGCAGGGCGGCGGCCCCGGCCGCCGCGTGGAGCAGCAGCAGGGCCCCGCCCACCGGCACAGCGGCAAAGACCACCCACTTGGGAAGGGAAAGGGCCGGCGAGATCTGCATCCGCACAAACCAGGCGAATCCGATTCCGTAAACGATCATGATCACGGCAAAGACCATGGCGATGACATGGGCTGCCAGGGCTGCCAGGGCGCGGAAAGACTCCGGCATGCGACCCACGAGGGAGTCGATCCCGGGATGGGCGCCGCGGCGATACGCCGTTGAGGCACCCAGAAACGTGAGCCAGACCAGAATGTAGCGGGCGAGCTCGGCGGACCAGAAAAGCGATGCGTTAAAGACATAGCGACGCAGCACCTGAAAGGCCACCACCGCCGCCATAACCATCCCGCCCGCGGATAGCACGAGTTCAACGATGCCGTCGATTCGGCGGCTAGCCTCACCAAGAAAACCGGCAATCCGGATCATGGAACGAAAACCAGATAAGCGGCTCTTATCATCTTGTAGCGGCAATCATTTTCATCAGGAGGCTGTGCACCTGGGGATTGCTAAAAATGGGCATGTTTTTCATTCCGGCGACTTTTTTCCGGAAGGCAGCGATGTCCGGATGTTCGATGACCTGCATTCCCTTGGCTTTGAGAAAGGCCAGGCGCTCAGCGTTTTTGGAGCGGTTGACCTTGCGCTCGTAGACCGCCGCCTCGTACATGGCGCTCTGGATGAGTTTCTGGTCTGCGGGCTTGAGGGTCTTCCACCAGATGAGGGAGGCCACATCGATGTGGGGTGAGTAGACGTGGCGGGTCAGGGTCAGGTATTTTTGCACTTCATAGAGCTTGTAAACGACCATAACCCAGAGGGGGTTCTCCTGGCCGTCGATCACGCCCTGCTCGAGCTCGGTATAGATGGGCCAGGGCATAGGGGTCGGATTGGCGCCTAACGTTCTCCAAATGGCCATGTGCAGGGCCGAATTCATGACCCGGATTTTCAACCCGGCGAGGTCTTTGGGAGATCTGACCGGCCGGCGGTTGTTGGTGAGGTTGCGAAACCCGTTTTCCGAAAAGCAAAGCCCTTTGAATCCGGACTTCTCCAGGCTTTGGAGGACTTGATGCCCCAGGGGGCCGTCGAGGATGGCATCGGCCTGCGCATAGTCCTTGAACAAAAAGGGGTAATTGACAACCCGCACGACAGGATCGAAGGTGTCGAAAGGCCCGGCGGTGATCACCCCCATCTGGACGGTATTGAGTTGGATCTGCTGAAGAATCTGCGTTTCATCTCCGAGCGAGCCGGAATCGTAAATGTGCACGGTAAACCGTCCGTGAGAGCGCTGCTCGATCAGGGACTTGAATTTTTCGGCCACGATGTTCTGGGCCGATCCGGGTTTGGTGACAACCCCGAGCTTAATCTGAAAAGCCAGTACGGCGGTGCTCCAGGCCAGAATCACAACAGCGGCAACGGCAAGCAGGCGGATCGATTTCATGGGGATGGTCTCCTTCGGGATGCAAGGGGGAAAGATAAACGTGGAGGGCGCGCCTCCTCCCAGTCACTTGCGTAGCCCCTAACAAAGGCCGTTTCGTATGTCAAATGGAAAATGTAGAGGGACGTTCTTAACTTATTAACTTAATTCAGTTTCAACCCTCTTCTTCGCGGTCCCGGCTCCATGGCGACTTTACAGGATATACAGGCAGGAAAACGGAAATCAATAAAACGAAGCTCGTGAACAGGCCTCTCATGTTTTTCCCTTTTCATTTTTTCAATTTTTCTCCAAGCATCGCCATGAGAAAATCCCTCCATTTGGAACGGGCGGAAAAAGCCAGAGGCTCATAGTCTTTTGAGTCGTAAATGAGATCGGGCAGATAGATGGCAAGCCCGTGCGTTCTTTCATGACTCCTGTCGACTGATCGGTCGGTCTTTGGATCGAAT
>JBJKSK010000482.1:0-3834 GCA_046704125.1 Desulfobacterales bacterium
ATCCGATTTGGCTGCGCTTGATCCTTTCACGTTGCGGATGGATGAAGCGGCTGTCCTACTGGCTCACAAGGTCTGGACTTGGGTTAGCGTTGGGATTTGGCAAATAAGGTAGGTTGGAGTGACGTCGAGGGGCGGACCCATCCCCTAATGGTTGGGAATGGGTCTGGTAGAATCCTGGTAGAATCCTGGTAGAATTGGTTGATTTTGGTTGAAATTAAACGTGTCTATTGAATTTTTTGAACTGCCATAAAGTGTCTGCGAATAATTGACTGAAATCAGGGGTAAAGCCACGGATATCGGCCATTTGCGGTTTGGTGAACGTTCGACGATTATTCGTGGAGACGAATCAGCCCTTCCTGGGTGACCGACGCCACCAGGATGCCCTGGCGGGAATAAACCCGGCCGACGTTCAGCCCGCGCGCCCCGCAGGCATTGGGGCTGTGCATGGCGTAGAGCAGCCACTCGTCCATGCGAAAATCCCGGTGAAACCAGATCGCGTGGTCGAGGCTCGCGACCTGCATCGCCGGCTCCCAATAGCTGTGGCCATGGGGGTAGAGGGCGGTGCCCAGGAGGCCGAAGTCCGAGGCATAGGCCAGCAGATACCGGTGCACCATGGGGTCGTCGGGGAGGTTGTCGATGGCTTTGAACCAGGAATACCGGACCGGCGGCCGCTTTTCCGGGGCAAAGGGGTCGATGGGATCCACCGGGCGGATTTCGATGGGTTTGGGACAGAGGATCTTGTCCCGGATCGTTTTGGGAATCCGATCGGCCACCGCACGGGCCAGGGTCATCTCCGGAACGATCCCACCCGGGCCCGGAACGGTCTCGGGCCAGGGCTCCTGGTGGTCGAAGCCCGGTTCGGTCACCTGAAACGACGCGGCCATGGTCAGGATGGCCTGTCCTTTCTGGATGGCGACGACCCTGCGGGTGGTAAAGCTTTTGCCATCCCGGACCGGGTCGACGTTATAGACGATGGACCGTGTGGCGTCGCCGCTGCGAAGAAAGTAGGCGTGAACGCTGTGCACGTGCCGGTCTTCCGGAACGGTCTGATGGGCCGCAGACAAGGCCTGCCCCACCACCTGCCCGCCGAACACGGCCCCGAAGCCCAGATCCTGGCTCTGGCCGCGGAAGATGTTTTCTTCGACTTTCTCCAGCTTCAACAGATTCAACAGTTCTCCAAGAACGTTTTCCGTCACGCAGGCTTCCATGTTGAGATTCCTTCCTCCCCAAACGCCGATAACGACGCATCCGATGGGCAAATACCAAATTCAGGCCTTTTTGAGACACTCAATTTTGATAAAGTCGTAAAAAGTCAGGCAAACATATCCTACTGAAAAAATTGAATAAATCCGAAATTACCCCTTGCCTTTTCGCGCTGATTTTGGTAAGATTCTATTTGTAATTACAGCATCTTATCATGGAGCTGACATGATCCGCATCAAAGACCACAAGCAGCAACATTTATACGACCCCTGGGACTCTTTGAGCCCCAAGCGGCGATTGCTGTTGGAACAGGATTGGCCGGGGCTGTTCCAGCAACATTTGCTCGAAGAGCTTCCCGTCGCAGAACTCGCATCCGCTTTTCGGGACGGCTTCGGAAGACCCACCAAGGAGCTGCACACCGTATTGGGAGCCCTGCTCCTTCAGCAAACCATGGACCTTACCGATCGGGAGACTACCACTCAGCTTTCCTATAACATTCAGTGGCATTTCGCCCTGAATATCACAGAAGAAAGCGATGCCGCCAAATACATCAGCGAGAAAACCCTCTGGTCCATGCGTCAGCGCATCATCGAACAAAATCTCGACGAAATCCTTTTTGACAACCTGGCGGACAAGCTCACCAAAATCTTTGCGGTTGATCCCAAAAATCAGCGAATCGATTCGGTCCACATCCGCTCAAACATGCGCCGGCTGGGACGGATTACCATATTCAGTCAGACCACCTTCAAATTCCTTGTGAACCTCAAACGTCACCACCGGAAGCTCTTCGATGCGATCGCTCCTGAACTCACCGATCGCTACATGGGCAAAAAGGCCCTGGCGGCCTTTTCACTGGTTAAACCAACGGAATCGGAAAAGACCCTCAAGCTGGTCAGCACCGACCTGTTTGATTTGATCGAGCAATTCAAAGATAAGCCGGCGGTCTGCACTATGCACAGCTACAAGCTGATGCAGCGGGTGCTCTCCGATCACTGTCATATCGATACCGATCCCGACGGCGGCAAACGCCTTACGGTTAAAAAGCCCGCCGAGGTTCCCTCAGATTCCCTGCAAAATCCCTCGGACCCAGATGCAACCTACAGCGGCCATAAGGGCCAAGGCTACCATGTGCAGATCATGGAGACCTTCTACCCCGGCCAAGACGAGAAGGAAAAGGAGCAAACCCTCAACCTCATTACCCATGCCTCGGTTCAGACGGCTTGCGAAAGTGATGCGAATGCGTTGGTCCCAGCCATTGCCGATACCAAGCTCCGGGGGCTCGCTCCTGAAACGGCGCTTGCCGATACCCTCTACGGCAGCGATGAAAATCACCAGGTGGCCGCGGCGGCCGGCGTAAAGCTGGTTGCTCCTACTCAAAAGGGAGCGCAATCGCGGCCCCTGAGCGGGTTTACTTTCGATGAGGATGGCCGTGTGACGGTCTGCCCGGCGGGTCATCCGCCGAAGCGCATCCGGCTAAAGAAAAACGTAAACTACAATGCCATCTTCGATCTCGAACGCTGCAAAGCATGTGACCAGTCATCCGAGTGCCCAGTGAAACCGGGCAAAAACGGCGCCTACCTTCACTATAACCGAAAGCAGCAGCGGCTGGCACTCCGCCGTGCCGAGGAGAAGACCGAGGCATTCATCGATACGTATCGGTGGCGGGCCGGGGTCGAGGCCACTATGAGCCAGTACGATCGGCTCACAGGGGTTAAGAAGCTCCGGGTCAGAGGACGAAAAGCCGTGAGCTATTGTGCCATAATGAAGGCCGCGGGACTGAACCTGTTACGGGCCGCCAGGGTTCAGCGGGCTCGGGCGAAAGCCCAAGCCCCCGATTGCAGCCTCAAGGGGCGGATTCTTCGTATTTTTGAGGGTGTCAAAGAGCGCTTCCAGCGTTTTATGGCAGATCTGGCGCCTATTCGGAGCTACCGGACCGCTGCCGGCCTGGGCGGTCTAATATTGGCCGCCTGACTTTTTGCAGGGCCATCAACGTTGACGGAACCGGAAAAAGTCCTCAAACCGTCATGCCGGACTTGATCCGGCATCCAGAAGCTGTTGATTTTACTGGATTTCGGCGTTCGACGGAATGACAACGAAGTGGAAATCGAGACTTTTTACGAGTTCATCAACGTTGGGGTCCAAAAAATCTCCGCAACCATGTCTTCAGTCAGCAGTGGATATTGAATATGAAACATTTCCCGGACTTTATGAAAAATCCAAAGAATAAGATTGATGCATCACAACAAAACACCGATGCCATTGAAGGATACTATTAAAGGGAAAACATGACGCCTCCCTGTCTTCACAATCTTGCAATCAGCGTTGAAAAGCAGGGGCCTGCCCGTATTGCAAAGGCGAGTTTTCCGCTACGATACGGAAGGTACTCGGAGATAAGGACATCCGACTACGACTTCCTGTTCAATCTGAATGGGGAAATCAAATTTATCAGGGGACTCAATACCAACTGGCCTCACCCGGCTGAGCAGTTGAAACGAACGGCCGGCAACGATTGGGTATATTATACCGGCGGTGATCGTGGCGGGAATAAGGGCATTATTTCCTGGTTGGGAGAGTATTATTTGCCTTGTCTGCCGTATCCAAGCAACTCAATCTGGGAGATCAACTATTTTT
>JBJKSK010000483.1:0-3847 GCA_046704125.1 Desulfobacterales bacterium
ATTCCATACTCCTTGGGGCACGAAGTGCCTTCCACCGCTTCCTTTCTGCCCAAGAAAGAGCTCGGGATGTCTATAATTTGATGCCTTTTGGGGACTATCTGGAATATTGGAGATTCCCGGAAAACAAGAGGCAATCGCGTATGACCATAGGATCTCCCCGCCCGGAAATGCATTCCACTTGACGGGAGTCCCATGCCAATGGTGAGGCCCGTCAGCCCTTAAAGATCTTCAAAGGAGTCCTCTCCGTTTTAATTTCCGCCCTCCGTTCCCGGCTCGGTTCCCGATGCTGAGCAACGGAAATATCCTCGCCAAAAAAAACATTTTCGGGTAGGCTTTTTAGTTGAAGCGCCGATAGCGGTACCTAAACTTGGTTTAGGTGATACCTGGGGCACCGCTGAAATGATACCGTTGGCCTCTTTGTGCAGAAAACGAGGTTAAATTTCGGTTGAACATATGGATTGTCAAACCGGCGGCGGCGACACGGGCGCGAATGTTTACCCTTCCCGAACAAAGGGTTCATCCATCCGGTCACGGAATCCGACTCGATCGCGCAGGCATGACGTTGATCGAACTGCTGATCGTTATCGCCATCATTGCGACCTTGGCGGCTCTGGCCACCCCCCTGTTTTCTGCATATGTGGAAAGGACCAAAATTTTCCGCGCGATAAGCGACATCCGTACATTGCAAGATGAAATCACTCTTTTCGAATTGGACAACAACAGGTTGCCGGCAAATTTGGCGGAAATTAACAGGGGCACCTTGACCGATCCCTGGGGGAATCCCTATCGATATCAAAATTTCGATCTGGTACCCAAGGGCAAATGGCGCAAGGACTAATTTCTGGTCCCCCTTAACTCAACCTATGACCTATGGAGCATGGGGCCGGACGGAAAGAGTGTCGCACCGTTAACGGCCAAAGCCAGCCGGGATGATATCGTCCGGGCCAACGACGGCAAATTCATTGGGGAAGCGTCCGACTACTGATTTTTGAGGCGAATTTATGGGGTGGATCCGGCGCGAAGACGACAGGCTGTTTCTGACGAGCAAAATCGCCCGCCGGATATTTACCATGTTCGTGCTCTGCGCGCTGCTGCCGTTGGTGACGATCTCGTCGCTGTCATTCTTTTTTGTCGGCCGCCAGCTCGAACATCAGGCCGAACAACGGCTCCGGCAGCAATGCAAAAACATGGGACTGCTCATCTACGAACATCTTATTTCGCTGGAAAATGAGTTAAAAGCAACCAGCCGCGCCTATTCCCAAGGGCGCCTGCCGGACGTCACAAAAATTCCGTATAACCCGGTGACCCGGGAGGGGAGCGGTCTGAGTCGCATCTTTCTGATTGCACCGGACGGCCGTGTCACCCCCATCATCGGTAATGCGGATCCGTTGTCCGTTCCAAAATTCAACGACAAACGCCAACCGGTAAAGAGCCAGACCACGATCAGCGTTCAGCAAAGCAACCAACGCTATCCGGCGCTATATCTCCTGCAACAGGTGGACCCGGACCGGCCGGCAAAGGGCATTATCGCCGCCGAAATCAATCCACTCTATCTCTGGAACATCGGTGCCGAAGGGGCCCTGCCCCCTGCGATCAATATGTCCGTCATGCTGGCCGGAACCAAAACGCTGATTTCCAGTCTCCCGGAGTTTAAGGTTGACGCCGCGTTGATGGCGGCCCTCAAGCAGAAATCCTTTTCAGGCAAATTCGAAGACACGCATCACCGGAAAACCTATATCAACTTCTATTGGTCTCTTTTTCTCAAACATCATTTTGCGAGCCCGGAATGGGTTGTCATTTTCAGCCAATCCAAGGCATCCATCATGGCGCCGGTCTCCAATTTCAAATACATCTTTATGCTCGTGCTTTTGCTTACCTTCTGGGTTATTCTGCTGCTTTCCGTGCGCACCATTCGCAACAGAATTATACCCATCGAGACCTTGAAGGAAGGGGCCAAGAAGATCGCCCAGGGGGAGTTCGGCTTTCAGGTGGCGGTTTCCAGCGGCGACGAATTGGAAAGTCTGGCCCAAACCTTCAATGAGATGAGCACCGGACTCAAGCGGGGCCAGGCCATGCTTCTGCAGGCAGCGAAAATGAGCACGCTTGGGCAGATGGGCGCAGGGGTGGTGCATGAAATCGGTCAGCCGCTTACGGCGATCAGCAACTTCGCCGATCTGCTTAAAATGGAAGTTGCGTCTGAAATAGGCGAGCGTTACCTGTCCAATATACGCCAAGAAATGGAGCGTCTCAGAACCATCATTTCCAAATTCAGAACGTTTACAAGAGTCTCCGAAGAAGTGTTCGATTCCATCGACATCAATCGGGTTCTGGACAAAACGCTCAACCTGTTGGACCATCAGCTTAAAGTCAAGAGGGTAAACCTCGAAAGGACCACCGATGACGCCCTGCCTTCCGTTATCGGAGATATGAACGGCCTGCAGCAGGTATTTTTAAATCTTATGACCAACGCCATCGACGCCTTGGAAGAAAAACCCAGGCAGGAGCGGAAACTTCGGATCAAAACCTATGCCGATGACCGGTTTGTGCATATCGATATCGCCGACACCGGCTGCGGCATCCCCGAAGAAATCCAGCAGTCGATCTACGACCCGTTTTTTACCACCAAAGGCGAAGAAAAAGGCACCGGTCTGGGACTGGCCATCATCAGCTCCATCATCCACAAACACAACGGCGAGATAAAGCTCATTTCAAAGCCTGATGAAGGCGCCTGCTTCACCATTTCGCTGCCCGTTGCGCAGACGGAATCACCCGCCGAGAACATTCCCGAAAAAAATCCATAGAATTCGAGATGCCGCAAATACCGGTGGTTGGAGCAATGCAAACAATTTGACGCGCATTTTATTTCGGCGGCATGCTTTTTAAGAATTGCGTCAGCATCTGAAACACGTCTTTCGACCCGACGCTGTCGCTGCTGTCGCTGCTGTCGCTGCTGTCGCTGCTGTCGCTATCGTCGTTGAAACGTTGTCTCAATCCCCCATCATATTTGAGTATGGCTTCGGGTCAGGCCACGACTTCCCCTTGATCTTGTCCGAAAATCCTAAGTTTGAGATATCTTCAGGGTCCACTCCCGGCTTTTTGAATGCTGGGTAAATTCATTTTTGAGTTTTTTGAGCATATCATGTACGTTCCTTATACGGGGGCCTATGTTTTTGGCAGTTGTCCTGGATTTAAATCTGAATTTTATATAATAATTATTGGGTGTTATCGCGATATGCCGAAAGGCGGGGATGCCTTTTTGGGCAACGGAGGCGTGCTGCACCCCCATCGCAGAGGGGAGGAGGCCCGCTGAACTCGGTGGGCGAGGTCAACGAGAGCCCATTCCAGGATCTGCAATTGTACGTGAGTTCAGGGTGGATGGATCATTTGAATCGGAGGAATAGCGTACGCTTTTTCAAGGATTCACGTCGATCGCCCGGCGCAGAAGTTACGAAAAAGGGCCATCTGGGGTTGGACACGAACGATTTCCCGGGTGGATCGGGGCGACGGGTGGAAAAACATCTGCCCATAGCAGCGCTGCCTGCTATCATGCCCCACCACACCGGCCGATTTGCGACACCGGGGGGCTTTTCAAGTCGAACCGATTTCATCAACGACGCGAAGGTTATTGCGTTGAATCCATGGGAGCTTCCACGACCATGAAACTGGATGATGACAAAGTGATCGAATACCTAGCGGATAAATACAATGGCCCGGTTGCCTCAAGGGGGCTGTGGGCCTGGGCAGGCGGCCATGAAGAAGATGTGGACGATTCTCCCGACAGGGTGGAAGGATGGCGGGCCATGTGGGGGAAAGCCAGAGACGGCAATGCCGCCACGCCGGTTTCGAT
>JBJKSK010000484.1:0-4317 GCA_046704125.1 Desulfobacterales bacterium
AACATGCCCCAGTGGCTGCAGCTGGCCACCCATCTCAACCCCATCCGCTACATCATCAAGGCCCTCCGGGAAATATTCCTGGAAGGGGCCGACATCCACCTGATCTGGCCCCAAATCTGGCCCCTGATCATTATGGCCGCCGTGATGCTGCCCCTGGCCGGCTGGCTTTTCCGGCACCGGACCCAGTAACCGACGGTCGGTCTTTTATCGGGGTTTTCGAGCCTCCACCAGGCCATCCATGCCCTGGCCCCGTCTGGCCAGGCGGGCAGGCTCGAAACCGGCTTTTCCCAAGGCATCTCTGATTTCTTCAAAGGTATACGTGTCGCCGTTTCGGGTGTTTGCCAGCATGTTCACGGCGAACATGGCTCCCATGGGCGGTTGCGTGCGGGATTGGTCCATGATGTGGTCCCGGATCAGGATGGTTCCCCCCGGCACCAGGGCGCGGTGAATCTTTTGATAAAGCTGCAGGTTTTCCTCCGGGCCGTTTTGGTGAATGATGGCCGAAAGCAGGGCCAGATCGCAGCCTTTGGGCAGCTCGTCTTTGTAAAAATCGCCGGGGACCAGCTCCACGCGGTCCAAGACGCCTTCTTCGCCAAGGCGATGCTTGGCCATGGGAATCACGCTTTCCAGATCAAAGAGCACGGATTTTAGACGCGAATTTTTTTTCAAAAACGCGATGGTGTACGTGCCGGAGCCTCCCCCGATGTCCAGAAGACGCTGGAAAGGGCTCAGATCGTAAGCGCCGGCGACCTCCTGGGAGAGCTTGCGCCCGGCCACATGCATCGCGCCGATAAAGGCCTTGCGGTCTTTTTCGCTCATCGGGACGCCTGGCTGTGAATTCGGGTTTTTCCCGGTTCTCACGATGTCCGTAAGATGGCCCCATGTGTTCCACAGGTGGCACATGTGCAAAACCATGGGCAGCACCGTTTCAGGGTGACGGGACGAAAAGCGGCTCCCGTCCGCCGCCGTTTGATAGGTGCCTTCCTTTTTTTCAAACATCCCGATGGTGACCAGGGCATCCAGAAGCCGGGTGGTGGCCCGCACGTCGAGTCCCATATCCCCGACAAGCTCCTGAACCGAGACCCGACGGCCATCACACCGGGTAAATAGATCCAGTTCGGCCGCTGTCAGTATGAGCCGGCTTTTCATGAAACCCCTGGCATCCTGCATATACGCATCATCGCGTTCCATGACGGTTTCCTCGCTTTTTTCTACAGTCTAAATGTCAACAGTCTCGAGCCTCAAACCTTGCAGGCATAGCCCGCCCCGGCCAGACTTTATCCTTTTTCCAATTTAGCCAGAATTTCTTTTTCACCTTCTTTTCTCAGCCGCTCCAGTTCGGCCAGGATCTTGTCGCTTAAAGGGGCGGGCACGTGCGTTTGCGTGATCATCCGGATTTCATCCTTGACCCGGTCTTCCATGGTCGGTTTGCCGGCCGCCGCCCAACCATCGATGTTTTGGCGGTTCATCAGTTTGGCGTTCCACAGCTCCTGCTTGAAATGGCCCATGGTGTGCGGATGCACCAAAAAATGACCGGCCGGTCCCACATCCTCGATGATCTGGCGGGCAATGGTTTCGCGGCTGACCCGAATGCCCCGCACAAACCGTTTGGTCATGCCCACCACCTCGTTTCCCATGACCAGCTGCTCCAGGGAACAGGCCATGCCTGTGGCCATATAGCCGACATCATGGATCAGGTTCAAACCTGAAAGTCCCTGGCTTAGAATGGAAAACGCACTTTCGATGCCGGCCTGGGCATCCAGGAGTTTCGAATCCGTGGCTCCGGCAAGCCCCCAGCTCGGCAGTCCAAAGGAGCGCGCCACTTCGGCCTGGGCGGCAAGGGCCAGATTGTTTTCCGGTGCGCCCATGGTCATGAGGGCGGTCTTCATGTCAAGGATGCCGACATTGCCGCTCATGGCAACGGGACAGCCTTTTTTGCGCAGCTGGGCAATGGTGATGTGGATCAGGGATTCGGCGGTTATCTGGGCAATCAACCCGGCCAGGGTCACGGGGCCGGTCGCCCCTGCCTGGACGGTCGAACCGGGCAACTGGGGCATGAACCGGTCGGCCGCCACAAAAATCCGTTCGACGACCTCATCGGGAAAAAACAGCGGCGCAATGGCCTCCGGATAAAGAATGATAAATGGTTTGCGGCATAATTGGTCCCGGCCTCCGGCAATCACCGCGGCCATCTCATAGACATACTCACAGCCAAGCGCGGAATAACCGATGAAAACCGCCGGTTTGACCGTGTTGGAAACCATGGCGGGAAACTCGTGAACCTCGCCTGCATCGGCAGGGACATCCTGGGCTGTTCCCATGGGCATCACAAAATCGATGCCGTCCAGGTAATCGGCCACTTTGGCCCCCAATTCGATGTCGTTGATGCTCGTAGGCCGGATATCGCCGGTAAATGCGTCGCGGGTAAACGGGCTGGCCGTCGAGGTGCCATAGTGGCTTTTTTCCCCCTCCACCTCCATGGCGCGCTTCCCGTTGCGGTCATAGATGGTCCATCCCTTCGGAGTGCTGGCCAGGCATTCCTGCACAATGTACTGCGGAATTTTGATGGTGTCATCCTTTACCCACGCACCGGCTTGTCTCATCATTTTATGAACCTGCTGGTGCCGGCACTTGAAACCGATTTTTTCGATGATGTCAAATGCCGCCTGTCGTATTTCCCAGATCTGATCCGAGGTCAGGATCTTCATTCCCACAGACTGCGCCTCTGTATTCGAAGACTGAATCACTTTTCCCTCCATCTGTTTAAAAAAGACATCACCCGTTATCTTCCAGTGGCCTTTTCTTAACATAAAACAGGCACACAGCACACCCGATTTGACAAGTTCCGTGAAAAAGGCCGCATCCTGCTAACGCAATTCTATTATTATTCTAACCCAATTTTCTCAAACGCCCTGTAGTATTGCGTTTTACCGCCTGTTTGACCATCTCATGCCGCGGGTCGGCAGAGAGCTGAATTTCAACCGGACTATAATCTAAGGAGACCTCATGCCCCCTTTGACCGACACCCTATGGCTGTCCCATCTTGATGTCATCGACTATGCCTTCCAGCCCATTGTCAACATTCACACCGGGGTCTGCTATGGCTACGAAGCTTTGATCCGCCACACCGATCAGGCCGGATTTGCCTCCATCAATGCTTTTTTCGATTCCGCTTACCAGGACGGCGCCCTGCACCAGGTGGATTTGGTGCTTCGGGAAAAAGCGCTTGAAAAATTTTCCAAAATCAATTCGTTCAAAGGCTGTAAACTCTTTTTCAACCTGGACAACCGCGTGCTGGAATCCGGAGATTACCAGCCCGGCAATACCGGAAAAATCCTGGAGCGTATCGGTATCCCCAAGGATACCGTGTGCTTTGAAATTTCTGAAAAGCATCAGTTCCCCGAATGCCGAGAGGCCGTGGACACTCTGGGGGCTTATCGCCACCAGGGATTTCAGATTGCCGTAGACGATTGCGGAACGGGTTTTGCCGGCCTGCAGCTGCTTTATTACACGGAACCGGATTTTATCAAAATCGACCGTTTTTTCATCAGCGACCTCGCCACTGAACCCAAAAAACGGATTTTCGTGGCCAGCATCGTAAACATTGCCCATCTGATGGGCAGTCTGGTGGTGGCCGAAGGCGTGGAGACCCAGCAAGAATACTATTGCTGCCGGGATATCGGCTGCGACCTGGTCCAGGGATATCTCATCGAACCCCCTCAGCTTGAGGTCCATCAGCTCAAAAACGTTTACGGACATATCGAACGGCTGAGCCAGGCGGATCTTCGCCGCAACCAGGCCGGGGACCGGGTGCTGATCAACACCGAAATCGAATACATTCAACCGATTGCCAGCACGGCGGATCTGTTCGAGGCCTTCGAGCGCTTCAGAGCCAAGGGAGATCAGGTCTTTTTCCCTATCATCAACTCAAACGGCGAGCCGGTGGGCGTGATCCACGAAAACAGCGTCAAGGACTTCGCCTATTCGCGCTTTGGCCGGGAGCTGCTGCAAAATCCCGCCTTTGGAAAGGACTTGCGGCGGTTCACGACCAAGTTTCCCGTGGCCGATATCCATACCCCGGTGGAAAAAATTTTGGAGATCTATTCCCAAAACGATCGCATCGAGGGCATCCTCATCTCCCAGAGCATGAAATACGTGGGATTTCTAAGCGCCCGATCGATGCTCAAGGTGCTCAACGAAAAAAACCTGTCCATCGCGCGCGACCAAAACCCACTGACGAGGCTTCCCGGCAACACCCTGATCTACGAATATGCCTCTTCGGCGCTGCAGGATACAAGCCTGCTGTACCACTTCTGT
>JBJKSK010000485.1:0-8210 GCA_046704125.1 Desulfobacterales bacterium
ATTTCCGGGTGATTTTTGAAAAACCTCAAAAGACATTTTTGCGGCTGGCTGTCTTCGTACGGAATTCTCAGAATCAGATTAGGGTCAAATAAATTTGCTTTTTTCAGTATGCTTTCAAATCCGTAAATTCTTCTCTGAATCGAATAAACTCTTCCATGTCGGCCGATAAAGGCGATGTGTCTGCAGCCCAGTTCCAGAAGATGGCTTGTCATCAGTGCGGCACTATCGGCGTGGTTGGTTCCGATGTAGTCAAAATTGTGGCGGGTCAGCTTTCGGTCAATCAGAACAATGGGGTATTTGGTGTTGGCAAAGGGGTAGGCCGCATCCATGTCTGCGGGCGCAAAAATGACCCCATCCGCGCCCTTGGCCAGAAGCTCGTTGATAAAGGCTCTTTCTTTTTCCGGACTGTTTTCCGAGTCGTGCAAAAGCACTGAATATCCCTTTTCGTTGGCTTTGGCTTCTATGGCTTTAATGACCTCGGAAAAAAATTCTTCGCGGATGTCGGATATAATTACGCCAATGGTTTTGCTCGCCTTGCCTTTGAGACTTTGGGCGATGATGTTTGGCATATATCCCAGATCTCTGATGGTATAGATAATTTTTTTCTTGGTTTTTTCATCAACTTTTCTGGTCTTGTTAATGACATGGGAAACCGTGGTAATTGAGACGCCGGCTTTCTCGGCGACGTCTTTCATGGTGACTCGACTTTTGTTCAAAACAAACAACTCCTTCTGATCTCTGTAGATTTGAAATCCCGTGAACCCGGATTATTTGTCTTTGTTGGCACTTTGATGAAATCACCTTCATTTATTAATTTGTGTCGGTAATATTATCAAACCCGGTGGCCATGTCAAGAGGCTCACTGATCCAAATCCATATGATAATCCGATGGTTGGGTTGTGGTGGTGAGATTCATGGACTTGATCACTATTGTGAAATCATTGATATTGCGATTGACGAAGCGAACAAAAGAGGGCAGATCACTGCCATGGTCCTGGGGCAATCCAGTTGCTGTTAAATGCTCGTCGCTCAGCAATCGAGGAGGCGAGAGGTTCGAGAAAAAGTTTAACGGCGGTCATGACTTCCTCGAAGGGCTCTGGAGCGTTGATCAGCTTCGTCTTCCTGATAAAACCCCGGCATTGAACATTCTTGTTCCCATCTTTGCCAAATGAAGGGTTGAATAGGGCGGTGTCCAACGTGACGGGTGTTTTTCTTTTCTCAAATGTTTTTGCTACCGCCTCTGCAAGTAAGTTGCCTTTGAAATCAGACGTACGGGACAGTATCCAGATGTCGTAGAAGTCCTTCATTCGACTGTTCAGAACACCGAGCTTGACCATGGCCTGGAACTTTTCGGCAATCGTGCTCTCCATGGTATAGCCCTTCAATTCAGGGGCCGGAAAGTCGAGAATGGCTGGATACGAAACCGTGCTGGGATTTGGTACGACTACATCACCGAACCCAATATCTATCTGAATAGAGAATCGTGCGTTTCCCAAGCCGCCTTGGACCCGGACACGCACACCTTCATAATCGGCGTCCTCCGTTATCCTGACGGCTTCCACAGTTTCGGCGTTGAAGGATATGCCGTCTGGCTCTACCTCCAACAGACAAGCCTCTTTTATGGCGGCGGTAATCACTTCGAGGCTGTTGTCGATTTTCCCCAACAGATCTATATCCATGGTAGGACGGGATGCAGGTGCATGCCACGCAGCGAACATGAGGGCTCCCTTGAGGATAAACTTATCGGCATGGGGACTCTTGGATAGCCGGTAAATAAATCTCTCAATGGCAAAGTATTGCAGGAGTTCATTGAATAGGCGGGAAGATTCCTTAGCCTTCTTAAGAAGACGCTGATGCACAGATGCGGCATTGTTTTTGACATTTCTGGCCATTAAAGAATGGC
This sequence comes from Desulfobacterales bacterium, assembly GCA_046704125.1. GTDB lineage: Bacteria > Desulfobacterota > Desulfobacteria > Desulfobacterales > JBJKSK01 > JBJKSK01. Next base: position 1,904 of record JBJKSK010000485.1, read on the forward strand.
TTCCAGATAGGGCCGCATGACATTTTCCACGCTGCATATTGCGGCATAACGCATGAGAGCATCCACATTGACGCTTCTCCGTTCGCGGTAAAACCGAACCGCTTCGACCGCCGTGTCGAGACCGATTTTGTTACGGAACTTGAAACAGTCGGCAAGGGTTTTCTCAGGGCTGTAGGTGCGTATATCCACACCGTCCAGCTTCTGGATATCCACACCTGCCGTAAATGCCTGATCCTTAAACCAATAAAGTTTAATTGGAGGATATTCCAGTCGGGGGAGCTCTGCTCCACGTTGAAGGGCTACATGGACCTCATGCGGTATCTGCGTGGTTATCTGGTGAAACGCAAGTGCAGAGATCAGGCAGATGACGCCGTTTGGGACTCGTGTCGCTACAGTGACAAGATCGGGATTTCCCAGTGGCTCGCTGCCCGCAAGGCGGAACACACCACGGCTGACCAACTCAAGCGTTCCGACATCACGCATGGCATAAAGCGTACTCGGATGGATGCCGGCCCGCAGTGCCCGCGCTGTGCGCAGAATACCACCGTGTTGCTTAAAAACAGCGACTGCTCTGTCGAACCGTGAACCCTGCGTATTGGTCTTCGTTGGCACTTTGATAAAATTACCTTCACTTATTAATCGGTGTCGGTAATATTATCAAATTCGAAGGCCATGTCAAGAGGTTCACCAATCCAAATCCATATGATAATCCGATGGTTGAGTTGTGGTGGTGAGATTTATGGGTTTGATCACTATTGTGAAATCATGAATATTGCGGATCGCACTTCTTTAAATTATTTTTCAGCTTCAATGTGGGCTTCGTTGGTATCCAGGCACCGAGCCAAAAATCGCCCATAATAAAAAAACGGTTTCAGTAACATACTGAAACCGTATATAAAAATATGCGATTGGTGCCGAAGGCCGGACTTGAACCGGCACGGGTCTCCCCACTACCCCCTCAAGATAGCGTGTCTACCAAGTTCCACCACTTCGGCACGAGGGTTACTGCGTTTTGGTTGCCGCCGGTTTTTTGGCCGGTGCAGTCGCCGGAACCGTCGCTGGGGCAGCAAGCGGCGCGGCGGGGGTTTTTGCGGCGGCTTTTGGCGTGGCGGCCGCCGGAATCGACCGGTTCATCATGATCGATTTTTGGGTGCGATTGGTGGACATGTACGCCAGGGTCTGGGACGTATGCATGAAGATAATGGCCACCGCCGTGCTGGCTTTGCCGAGAAACGTCGATGCCCCGCTGCTGCCAAACAGCGTTTGGCTGCCGCCGCCGCCAAACGCCGCTCCCATATCGGCGCCTTTTCCGGTCTGAAGCAAGACGATCAAGATCAAAGCGATGCAGACTACCACGTGGATTACAATCAATAAAATCGACATATCGTTTGGGTACTACCCTTGATTATTTGTAGTGAACAATGCGGCTGAAGCTTTCCGCCGAAAGACTTGCCCCGCCGACCAGCGCGCCATCAACATCGGGCTGCGCCATCAGATCCTGAATGTTGGCCGGTTTAACGCTGCCTCCATACAGGATCCGTATCGATTTGGCAAGCAAATTTCCGAAACGTTTCGCTATGATTCCGCGAAGAAAAGCATGAACCTCCTGGGCTTGTTCGGTCGAGGCGGTTTTGCCCGTCCCGATGGCCCATACCGGTTCGTAGGCAATCACCAGCGATTCAATCCGGTAAGAATCCAAACCTTCTAAACCGTTTTGAACCTGCTTGTCAAGTACCTTGAAGGTTTCTTTTTTTTCGCGCTGTGGCTCGGTCTCTCCCACGCAAAACACCGGGATCAGGCCGGCGTCCAGGGCGGCACGGATTTTCCGGTTGACCGTCTCGTCGGTTTCACCGAAATACTGGCGGCGCTCGGAGTGTCCCACCAGAACAAATCGGCAGCCGGCCGCCACCAACATGGGCGCCGAGACCTCTCCGGTAAAGGCCCCCTCTTTTTCCCAGAACAGGTTCTGGGCACCCAAGGCCACCTGGCTGGCGCGGATCGCCTCGGCCACCGGCACCAGGGCGGGGTAGGAGGGGGCGATCATCACCTCCACAGCGGTGGCACCGGCGGTGAGCGCCGCAAGGCTCCGGGCGCTGTCAACGGCTTCGGGCACGGTTTTAAACATCTTCCAGTTTCCGGCAATCAGCGGGGTGCGCGCATCCATGGATTTCTCCTCGAAAAAAATATCGCTGGGGCCATTGCCGGAAACCCATCCGCAATGGCGGTCGGGTCAAAACCTTTAGAGCTGCTCTCCGATCATGGCGGCCAGATCCACCATCCGGTTCGAGTAACCCGTTTCGTTGTCATACCAGGCCAGGACCTTGACCATGTTGTTGATGACATAGGTGCAGGAGGCATCTACGATCGAAGACAGTTTCGACCCGTTGAAATCGGTTGAGACCAGGGGCAGTTCCGTGTATCCCAGAATTCCCGTCAAGGGGCCTTGCGAGGCGGCCTTGAGCGCGGCATTGACATCAGAGACCGAAACGCCGGGCTTTTCCACGGTGGCAACAAAATCCACGATGGACACGTTGGGGGTGGGCACCCGGATGGCCAGCCCGTTGAGCTTGCCCTTGAGCTCGGGTAGAACCAGCGCTACGGCTTTGGCCGCACCCGTGGTGGTGGGCACCATGGACAGGGCCGCGGCTCTGGCACGGCGCAGATCCTTGTGGGGGAAGTCCAGCAGGCGCTGATCCCCGGTATAGGAATGGATGGTGGTCATCAGGCCGCTGGTGATTCCGAAATTTTCTAGCAGGACCTTGGCCACCGGCCCCAGGCAATTGGTGGTGCACGAGGCGTTAGAGATGATATGATGCGCCCTGGGGTCGTACTGGGTGGCATTGACGCCCATGACCAGGGTGATATCGGGGGATTCGGCCGGAGCCGAGATGATGACTTTTCGGGCGCCGGCGGCCAGATGCTTTCCGGCTGCCTCCCGGCCTCGAAACAGTCCCGTGCACTCGGCCACGATGTCTATTCCTTGCGTTTTCCATGGAATTTGAGCCGGATCCTTGACGGAAGTCACGGCTACCGGCCGGCCGTCGATCTCGATGGCGTTTCCCTTGACGCCAACTGTGGCATCTAGTTGGCCATGCACCGAGTCGTAGGTGAGCAGATGCGCCATGGTGGCGGCATCGGTAAGATCATTGATGGCAGTGACTTGTACATTCGGGTGGTTCATGGCAGCCCGAAACACCAGGCGTCCGATTCTTCCAAACCCGTTGATACCGATTTTTACCGTCATAATTCCTCCTTAAAGGGTCTTATCATTACCAGTGCGTCTTCCTGGGTTTCGGTATAGTAGCGCGGCCGGATGCCGGCCACCTCAAAGCCCAGTTTACGGTACAGACCGATGGCGGCGGCGTTGGAGGGGCGCACTTCCAGATACGATATCGTAGCTCCCTTTTCCAAAGCCAGGTCCAGAGCCCGAGAGAGCAGCCATGTGCCGATTCCCCGGCCTCGCCACGTCGGAGCGACGGCGATTTTCAGGACACTCATCTCACCGGCTGTCAGCCGAAGACAGATATAGGCGATAACCGACGAAGTATTTCCTGGCGTCGGGTCCAGGATGACATAACTCAAGGCGTCCCTGCCTAAGACTTCCTCCTGGAACGCATGCCTGGACCAAGGTCTTGAAAATGAAGCATTTTCGATGAACCACACCGATTCCAGGACCGCTTCGGTGATGGGTTCCCATTGCCAGGCCTCGATTTTATTCCCGCTTGTTGCCTTTGAGGATGGCACTGGCCTGCGAGATACTTTTTTTGCCATAGTTTACCAGCATTTCGGCCAGCTCGGGCAGCGGGGTGTCTTTTCGGCTGTTGAGAGCCTTGATCAATACGGGCAGGTTGACCCCGGATATGACTTCCACACGGCCTTCCTCAAGCAACGAGTAACTTAGGTTTGACGGCGTGCCTCCGAACATGTCGGTGAGAATGAGAACCCCCGATTTTTGGTCGACAGACTTGATCCCGTCGGCGATTTTTTTGCGGAGGCTATCGGCCTTTTGATTCAAGTCCACGGAAACCGACGTCGCGGCCTCTGGCCGTTTCCCCAAAATGAATGTGGCCGCCTCGATCAGCGCATCTCCGAGCTGGCAATGGGTGACGATAACGATACCGATCATCTGTTGACCTTCTGGTGAAGTAAAGTTTTTGACTTCTGACTCACGGCTTTTGACGCCTTCCTCACACGTCCTGGGCGATGTCCCGGTGGCTGATGGCCACCTGCCTTCCGGGCCCGGAGATATGGTCGTAAATTCGGCGGGCCAGGGTCACCGAACGATGCCGGCCACCGGTGCAACCGATAGCGATTGTCAGATACGATTTTCCCTCCTTTTCGTACAGGGGGAGCAAATAGTCAAGCAAATCGAGGTATTTTTCAAGAAACCGATCGGTTTCCGGCTTTTCCAGAAGAAAATTTCGAACCGGTTCCGCCTCGCCGTCCAGCGCTTTGAGCTGGGCCACGAAATAGGGGTTGGGTAAAAACCGGACATCCATGATCAAGTCGGCATCGGCCGGGATTCCGTACTTGAAGCCAAATGAGAGCACGTGGATTCTCAGCGGGACCAATCGGATGTTCTTTTTGGCGATGTCTCTGATAATCGTCTTGAGCTCATGGACGTTTCGTCGTGAGGTGTCGATGATGCGGTCGGCGGCGGCTCGCAGGTTCAGAAGCTGGGTCTGTTCGGCGCGGATGCTCTCGATGAGGCTTCGGCCCTGGCCTAAAGGGTGTTGACGCCGGGTTTGGCTGTAGCGCTGCAGCAGGACCGTTTCACTAGATTCAAGAAACAGGATCTGAAACACATATCCATCCTGACGCAGGGAATCAAAAACCGACGGGTAACGTTCCAGAAAAGTCTTTTCCCGGGCATCCATCACAAAGGCCAGTCCGGTTATTTCCTGGGCATTTCCCACTGGCATTTCGAGGAACTTGGGCAACAGCGCCACGGGCAGGTTGTCCACGCAGTAAAAGCCTGCATCTTCCAGGGCGGCCAGAGCGGTGGATTTTCCCGATCCCGATTGACCGGTGATGATGATGATGGTCAGGTTTTTCATGAGGTGCCTGAGGGGGCAATCAGAAGTCTTGGTCCCTTTCCATGATGGCGGCATGGATCTCTTCTCGGTTGGCCGCGCACATTATCTGCTGCTTGAAGGGCTCATCTTTCAGGAGTTTGGAGATTCTGGCCAGCAGTTTCAGATGAAGTCCGGTTGAATTTTCGGGCGTCACCAGTAAAAAAAAGATATGGGTGGGCCGGTGATCCATGGAGTCAAAATCCACTCCCTCGCGGCTCAGCCCGAAGCCCATCAACAGCCTATCTATGCTCTTGAGCTTGCCGTGGGGAATGCCGATGCCGTTGCCGATGCCAGTGGAACCGAGCCGCTCACGTTCCATGAGGACCCTGACCAGGTCGTGGGGCCGGGTGCCGGAAATCCTGGCCACGGGAGCAGCCAGCTCCTCTATGACGCTTCTTTTATCCTGAGCTTTGAGATCGACAAGAATTGCTTCCAGTTTTAGAACATCAAGAATTTTCATGCTTTCCACCTGTGCCGCCCAGATGCGACGGCTTTCCTGCTGAACCGCTTGGGGTTTATCGGAAAAAAATCAGCCGGGCTGAATCAGCCCCAGATCTCCGTCGCTTCGCTTATACAACACATTGAGCCGATCGGTACGGGCGTTGGTAAAGACCAGGAAGTTGTCATCGGATAAATCCAGTTGCATGACGGCCTCTTCCACGCCCATGGGTTTGTAGTCGATATTGATGATCTTGATTTCCCGCTGGGAGCTGTTTTCCGTGGCCCTTTCGGCTACCGGGAGTATTTCACGCCGGCCCTTGGCGCCGCTACGGTGCTTCCTGACTTTTTCCTTGCTTTTCTTGAGCTGTTTTTCCAGTTTGTCTGCCACCATGTCGACGGCCAGGTACATGTCCGAGGTGGCCTCTTTGCCGATGATGTTGAGGCGGTCTCCGACAATGTTGATCTCGGCGATGTGTCTGAACTTTTCCACGGCCAGCACCACGTTGGCTTCAGCGGGGTTGTCCAGGAAGCGGTCGAGTCGGTCAAGCTTTTCGTTGACGTAGGTTTTCAAGGTATCCGAAGGATCCAGGTTCTTGAAAGTGACAGACGTCTGCATGGATACGGCCTCCCTTAAATTTGTTTGCGTTTATTCGAGGGCAGCACACGCAGCATCTCCCGGTATTTGGCCACAGTGCGCCGGGCGATATTGATGTTGGCTGCTTCGAGCAGCTCGGCTATCTTGTTGTCACTATATGGATTTTGGGGGTCTTCGCTGTCGATGAGCTGTCGGA
>JBJKSK010000486.1:0-4033 GCA_046704125.1 Desulfobacterales bacterium
GGGCGACCCGGGCCACCCATGTCCAGGTGCTGGATCTGGAGGATGGCCTGATAGTGGCCGATCCGGGCCAAACGGCGCCGCGGCTCTATATTTTTGGTGCCGGGCACGTGGCCCGCCCCACGGCCCACATGGCTTCCATGGTGGGCTTTGCGGTGGTGGTGCTCGATGACAGGTCGGATTTTACCGATGCCGCCCGTTTTCCAGATGCCATGGCCGTACGGACCATCGCCAGTTTCGACAGGGCCTTTGAGCATCTTCCCGTCACCGCCGACAGCTCCATCGTCATTGTCACCCGGGGCCACCTGCATGACCGCAGCGTGCTGGCTCATGCGTTAAGGACACCTGCGGCCTATATCGGCATGATCGGAAGCCGCCGCAAAAGGGATGCCATTTACGACAGTCTGCTCAAAGATGGCTATACGAAAAGCGATATCGCCCGGGTGCACAGCCCCATCGGCCTGAAAATCGGAGCCGATACCCCGGAGGAGATCGCCGTGAGCATCATCGCCGAACTCATCGCTGTGCGTGCCGGCGTCACGACCTGACCGGGGCTCTTTTCGCATCGGAAGGCTATGCGTCCACCGCCCAATCTTGCCGGTCCGCCTATCTTTGGCAAGGCCGGGGTTCCGGAGGGAAAAAGAGGGGATAGAGGGGCGCTTACTGAGCTGCCGGTTTGCGTTTGAGGTAGCTGTCGAGCCACCGGGTTTTAAATTCGGTAAACCGGCCATCTTCGATGGCGCTTCGCATGCCGGCCATCAGGTCCTGGTAAAACGTGATGTTGTGGATGGTGGCCAGGGTCTCGGCCAGGGGGTCTCCGGTAAAGGCAAGATAGCGCAGCACCATCCGGGAGTAGTTTCGGCAGGTGTAGCAGCTGCAGTGGGTGTCCACCGGGTATTTGTCCTTGGCAAAGGTCTTGTCTTTGATGCGCATCTTGCCTACACGGGAAAAATAGGTTCCGTTTCTCGCATAGCGGGTGGGGATCACGCAGTCAAACATGTCCATGCCGTTTTCCACGGCCGCCAGCAGGTCTTCAGGAAGCCCCACACCCATGAGATACCGGGGTTTGTCGGCGGGAAGCAAAGGAGCGGTGACCGAAACGACCTGTTTCATCAGGTCATAGCCTTCTCCCACGCTGACCCCGCCGATGGCAAACCCGTCAAAGTCGATGGAAGTGATTTCAGCCGCACTTTGCTGTCTGAGTTCCGGGTAGATGCCTCCCTGAACGATGCCAAATAGAAATTGATGATCCTGGAGTTTTTGCTCCCGGCAGCGTCTGGCCCAGCGGGTGGTGCGCGCCAGCGATTCGGCCACGTATGGCCGGGTGGCCGGGTACGCCACGCATTCGTCAAAGGCCATGACGATGTCAGCGCCCAGGGTCTTTTGGATTTCCATGGAGCGCTCCGGGCCGATAAAGATCCGCTCGCCCTTGTCCCGGTAGGAAAAATGGACTCCTTCTTCCGTTACTTGTTTCCCGGGCAGCGAAAAAACCTGAAAACCTCCCGAATCCGTCAGGATCGTCTGATTCCAGCCCATTACCGGGTGCAGTCCGCCACTGCGCTGGACCGTGGCCAGCCGCTCCCGGGTGGACAGATGATAGGTGTTGGCCAGCACCACCTGGGTGCCGGTTTCGGCCACATCCCGTGCCAGGGTGGATCGGACATAGCCGGCGGTGCCCACTACCATGAAGGCAGGGGTTTGAACCGTGCCGTGCGCGGTGGTGAATTGGCCCCGACGGGCTCCGGTGGAGTCCATATTTTTGAGTTTGAAACCGATATTTTTTCGAGCCATGAAAGTCTATCTTTCCGGAAAAGTGACGAGGTTGGGGCTATCGACTTGCCGGACCATTTTTCTGCGATGGCAGATGCCATGAAAAACGGGACGACGACAGTCGCCCCGTTTTGGTCTGTCTCAAAACGGATTCACGGGGCAACACCGGCAGAAACCTGCTCAGGCCGTTTTAGAGGCCCCGGGCCACTTCCGCTGCGCGCGTCTTGGCATCAGCGATGGCCTTGGCCGCCGCATCCGGGGCCGATAGGGTGCCCTCGATCAGGATGGAGCGAACGTCGGTGATGCCCATAAATCCCAGGATATGTTCCAGATAGGGTTTTTGAAAGTCCATGGCCTGGGCCGGCGGCTGGCTGTACTGGCCGCCCCGGGCATACAGCACGGCTGCGGGTTTTCCGGTCAAAAGCCCCTGGTAGCCCGTTTCCGGGGAAAAACTAAACGACAGGCCCGGTTGGACGATGATGTCGATGAAGTGTTTGAGCTTGTAGGGGATGCCAAAATTCCACATGGGAAGACTGAACAGATACTTGTCTGCAGCGGCAAAGCGGCTGAAGGTTTCCGTGACCAGCCGCCAGGCGGCCGCTTCGGTTCCGCGGTGGGGCTGGCCATGCAAGATCCGGTACTTGGCGTTGATGACATCGCCGTCGAATGCCGGCAGCGGCGTCTTCCACAGATCCATGGTTTCAACGGTGTCGGCCGGGTGTGCCTGGCGGTAGGCATCAATAAAGGTGTGTGCCACTTCGATGGAGGCGGAGCGGTCTTTTCTGGGAGAAGACTCTACATAGAGGAGTTTTGCCATAACTGGTCTCCTGATTGCATTTCATGAACGCAAAGAAAATCATAAGCTGAACACGGCGATAAAATAAGGCCGAAACCCGGCAGGTCAAGCTTCGGAAATGGACAAGCAGTATTTCCGGATGTGTCTTTGCAGACTTTGTCGGCTTGGCGGGTTTGCGAAAAACTCTGAGGGGTGATTGGCACCTGATGATGATTATGATAATAATACACATTTTGGCCGCCGTTCACCGGGCGGTTTTTTTTCTGTTTTCCTGAACCGAAAGAGCTTCGATGCCAGTCCAACATGCCATCCGGATCCGGGGCGCCCGGCAGCACAACCTGAAAAATATCGACCTGGATATCCCCCTGAACCGAATCACCGTGGTAACCGGGGTGAGCGGGTCGGGAAAATCCTCTCTGGCCTTTGACACGCTTTATGCCGAGGGCCAGCGGCGGTACGTGGAGACCTTTTCCCCATACGCCCGCCAGTTCATGGAACGCATGGACCGGCCTCAGGTGGATTCCATCGAGGGGATCCCGCCGGCCATCGCCATCGACCGCAAGGATCCGGTGCGCACCTCCCGCTCGACGGTGGGTACCATGACCGAGATTACCGATCACGTGAAGCTGCTGTTTTCCCGCATTGGGGTGCTTCACTGCCGCCGCTGCGGCCAGCCGGTGATCCCCGAGACCCCGAACCATGTCTGGCAGCGGCTTGAATCCCTGGACGAGGGGGCGGGGCTGGTGATCACGTTTCCCTACCGGGTCCAGGCGATGACCGTCCGGGAAATCCGAAAGAGCCTCGGACCCATGGGATACGACCGCTTTCTTTACGCCAACGCGGTGGTGGATATCGCCGGTGGCGTCCCCGAAGGACTCGACACCATTGATATCGTGGCCGACCGGCTTCCGTTTTGGCGAAAGGATCGAAAACGGATCTTTGATTCCATCGAGCAGGCCTTCCGGTTCGGAGGCGGGCGCATGGACGTCACCGTGGAGGGCCGGCGATGGTCGTTTAGCCGGCAACTGGCCTGTGCCGACTGTTCCATTGCCTACAGCCCGGCGCTTCCCAGCCTGTTTTCCTTCAACAGCCCGGTGGGGGCCTGCGAGACCTGCCGGGGTTTTGGCCGGGTTATCGGCATCGATCTGGATTTGATTGTGCCGGACCCCGAGCTGTCACTTTCCGCCGGCGCCATCAAGCCCTGGGGGGAGCCCCTGGAACCCCGGGAGGAATACCACGACCTGATGGCGTTTTGCCGCCGGGAAAAAATTGATGTGGACCTCCCTTTTTCCAGGCTTCCCGAAGCGCACCGGCGGGCCGTGGTGGAGGGAACCGACAATTTTTACGGGATCCGGGGCTTTTTTTCCTGGCTGGAAAAAAAGACATACAAAATGCACGTGCGGGTTTTTCTGGCCCGATACCGCTCTTACGACGTATGCCCGGACTGTCAGGGCACCCGGTTCAAGCCCG
>JBJKSK010000487.1:0-4890 GCA_046704125.1 Desulfobacterales bacterium
AATTTGCGCAAATGTTTTACTTGGCTTGCGCTAGGGGGTAATACCGACCGGATCATCCATCATCCAGAGGAGATTTACAGATGATAACTCAAGGTGTGGTTATTTACGGGCAGGAGGATTTTCGTTACCAGGACGTAGAGATCGGCGAGCCGGGCGAAGGCGAGGTTCTTGTCGAGATCGAGAGTTGCGGCATCTGCGCTGCTGATCCCAAGATCTATTACGGCAACGCCTACTTTGCCAAGGTGGCTTACAGCCATGCTCCGATAGTGGCCGGCCACGAGTTCATGGGGCGGGTGGTCAAGCTGGGACCGGGTGCGGGCGCCAAATACGGTTTGAAGGCAGGCGACCGGGCGATCGCGGAAAACATCGTGCCCTGCGGCAGTTGCTGGTGGTGCAAGCGGGGCCAGTACAATTTATGCGATCCCCACGCCGTGTTTGGCATCGTCAAATACAACGGCGGGTGGGCCAGACACATGCTTTATCCCAAAGGGTCGCTGGTGCATAAGGTGCCTGAAAACATTTCATGGTCCGACGCCGCAGTCATCGAGCCCCTGGCCTGTGCTCTGCACGGGGTCAACCGGGCGCGCATCCAATTTGGTGAAACCGTGGTGGTGGTGGGCTGTGGGGCCATTGGCATGTTCATGATTCAAGGAGCCCGGCTAAAGAGCCCCAGGCACGTGATTGCCGTGGATGTGAACAGCCAGCGGCTGGCGCTGGCCAGAGAGCTTGGTGCCGACATCACCATCAACCCGGCGCAAGAAGACGCGGCGGCCAAGGTCAAGTCATTTACGGAAGACGGCATCGGCTGTGACGTGGTTCTCGAAGCCGCCGGCACGAACAAGAGCGTGCAAACTGCAATCGACATGCTGCGGCGTGGAGGGCGCCTGATGGAGTTTTCGGTGTTTGCCCAGGAAGTCAGCCTGGATTGGTCGATCATTTCCGACATCAAGGAATTGGAAATCATAGGAGGTCACCTGGGTTTTCATACCTACAAATCAGCCATCGACTTTTTGTCCAAGGGGCTGATCACTTCCCGGGGCATTGCGTCCAAGCCTTATGCCCTGGAGGACTTCAAAAATGCCATAGACATTTCCAAGGGCGCCAAGGACGGGGCCGTCAAGGTCGTCATGAAGCCTTAACTGCAACGATGAAGGAAGGATGGGACCATGCAGAGAATCATTAACGATCCAAACAGCGTCGTAGAGGACATGCTCAAAGGATTCGTTAAAGCACACCCCGACCTGGTTGTTTCCACCGGCAACCCACGGGTGTTGAAGTACAAAAACGCGCCGATACCGGGCAAGGTGGGCATCGTGACCGGCGGCGGTTCCGGCCATAAACCGGCATTCATCGGCTATATCGGGAAAAACATGGTGGATGCGGTGGCCGCCGGCGAGATTTTCGCGTCTCCAGCCGCAAAGGCTTTCTATCATGCGTTTAAGGCCGCAGACGCCGGCAGGGGAGTCGCTTGCCTGTATGGAAACTACGCAGGCGACAACATGAACGTGAAGATGGCCATCGAGATGGCGGAAGATGACGGCATCCGGGTTAAGACGGTGGTTGCCAACGATGACGTGCCCTCGGCGCCCAAGACCGAAAGGGAGAAACGTCGCGGTGTGGCCGGAGAGGTGTTGATGTGGAAAGTGGGCGGAGCCAAGGCGGCTGTGGGGGGCGACCTGGATGCGGTGATCAGCGCTGCGCAAAAAGCCATCGACAACACGAGGAGCATCGGCATCGGTTTGACTCCCTGCACCATCCCGGCAGTGGGCCATCCGAATTTTTCCATTGAACCGGGGAAAATGGAAGTGGGCATCGGTCATCATGGCGAGCCGGGCATCAAGGTCACGGGCCTCAAGAGTGCCGACGAGATGGCCGAAATGATGGTGGATGTGATTGTGCCCGACCTGCCGTTTGAGGCAAACGACGAGGTGGTTGTGCTGATCTCCGGGCTTGGGGCCACGCCGGTCATGGAGCTCTACATTCTTTACAACAAGGTTGAGCAGCTGCTTGGAGCCCGGGGCCTGCGCGTCTATCGTCCATACGTTGGCAATTTCTTCACGTCTCTGGAAATGATGGGTGTTACGCTCACGGTGATGAAGCTTGACAGCGAACTCAAAGAGCTGATGGACCTGGATGCCAATTCGATGGGTTTGAAACAGTTCAAGGAATGAGGTCATGCAATCTTTTACCAACGAGCAGGGAACAGTCGTTGTAGAAGCGGTCATCAAGACCATCAGAGATAACGCGGCCTATCTCAGCGACATTGACGGGGCGATCGGCGACGGGGATCATGGCATCAACATGGGCAAAGGCGCCACTATGGCCCAGAAACGGATAGCCGAAGGGCGGACCGATATGGCCGGCGGTCTGAAAACCCTGAGCGATGTCATGATGGAGGAAATAGGCGGGGCGATGGGACCGCTTTACGGGACATTTTTCAGGCAGATGTTTCGGGCAAGCCGGGATAGGAAACAGATCGACGCCACCGTCTTTAACGACATGCTTTCCCGTTCGCTGACGGGGATAAAAGACATTGGGAATGCCCAGGTCGGGGACAAGACCCTGGTCGATGCCCTGCAGCCGGCGGTGGAGGCCTTCACGGGCGCCCTGGAAGACGGCCAGGATTTCCGGGCCGCCCTCCAGGCCATGAAGGCTGCGGCCGAAAACGGCAGGGATTCCACGAAGGATCTGGTGGCCAAAGTAGGCCGGGCAAGCAGGCTGGGAGAGCGCTCCCGGGGCGTTTTGGATGCCGGGGCCACCTCCTGCTGTCTGATTCTGTGTGCCATGGCAGACTCCATCGGCGCCGTGATACAATAGGCTTATCGAGGGCAAAGGCGCTTCAAGCGTAAAAGGAGAGTTGTCATGAAACCGGTAGCGATCGGATGTGACCCCAATGCTTCCGCACTCAAAGAGACAATCAAGCAGCACCTGACGGAGCTGGGCTATGAATGGACGGACTACGGCAGCGATGATCCCATCTATGCCAATGTGGCCATAGCGGTGGCCGAAGCCGTGGCGGCGGGAAGGCACGAGCGGGGGATTTTGATGTGTGGAACCGGCATCGGAGTCTGCATTGCCGCCAACAAGGTTGTCGGCGCCAATGCGGCCTTGTGCTCTGATCCCTATTCCACCGAACGTTCCAGGAAAAGCAACAATGCCAATATCATGACTCTCGGTTCCCAGGTGTGCGGGCCGGAACTGGCCAAAACCCTGGTGACCATCTGGATGCAGTCGGAATATATTCCGGGCGGCCGGTCGGATCCGAAAGTACAGCGCATCGAGAAATATGATAGGGACCGCAGATAAAAAGAGAGCATAGATGCTTTTTCATCAAGACCTTTTTCCGGACAGGAGACAAAGGTGAGCTATCTGATTGGTGTAGATGCGGGGACTTTTGGAACAAAATCCGCTCTGATTGATTTGAATGGCAATGTGATATGTACCAAACATGAAGAATGCGGTATCATTACTCCCAAGCCTCTGTGGGCCGAGCAATGGCCGGACGTCTGGGTGGACGCCGTGTGCAAGGCGATCAAGGCACTACTGGCTGAATCCCTCGTGGACCCATCGGAAATCAAGGGCGTAGCGATCAGCAGCCTTTATGGCGGTTCGGGAATCCCTGTAGACAGCAATATCCGGCCCCTCGCCCCCTGCCTGATCTGGATGGACCGGCGGGCTTCGGCGGAGGTTAAATGGATCATGGAGCATATAGATCTGGATAAACTTTTCCGGATCACCGGAAACTTCGTTGATTCGTATTACGGGTTTACCAAGATGCTCTGGTTCAAGAACAACCGCCCCGATGTCTGGAACAAAATCCGCTACTTTCTTCCTCCCAACGCGTATGTGATATACAAACTCACCGGTGAAATCGCTGTCGATTACTCCTCTGCCGGGAATATCGGCGGGGTTTTCAATATAAACACCCGCAAATGGTCGGACGAGATGCTCCGGGAACTGAGTATTCCCCGAGAATTTTTCCCGGATCGGCTGGTTGCTTCCAGCGACATTGTCGGCTACATCACTGAACACGCCGCGGAGGTCACGGGCCTTAAAAAGGGGACCCCGGTCATTGCCGGGGGGGTAGACGCCCCGGTGGCAACCCTGAGCGCTGGAGCTTTTACAGAAGGCAAGAACGTGGCCATGGTCGGCACGTCCATGTGCTGGGGGTTTATCACCGAGAAAACCAACCTTTCCCCGAAGCTAATCAGCGGGCCTCACGTCATTGACCCCCTGAACAAGGTCTATACCTTCGGTGGCGCCATTACCGCCGGGGCTGTGGTGAAGTGGTTCAGGGATGTCTTTGGGGAAAACGAAAATCTGGCGGGCAACATCTCGAAGCTCAATCCCTACCAATTACTCGAGATGAAGACTAAAAAGATTCCTGCCGGCTCCGAAGGCCTGATCATGCTGCCATATTTCATGGGCGAACGAAGCCCGGTTTGGGACAGCAATGCTCGGGGAACCATTGTCGGTTTGAGCCTCTACCATACCAAGGGGCATCTTTACAAGGCGTTTATGGAAGGTGTCGCTTTTGCCCTGCGCCACAATATGGAAACCGTCTCAGGAAGCGAGTTGAGCCTGGCCAATGAAGTGATTCTTGTTGGGGGAGCTACCAAATCAAGCGTCTGGCCGAAGATTTTTGCCGACGTCACCGGACGCCCGGTTAAAATCATCATCGACGAGGTCGATGCGCCTCTCGGAGATGCCCTGCTGGCTGGACTGGGAACGGGGGTCATAAAGTCCCCCGAAACGCTTGGCGACTGGCTGACATTTGATGAAACCATCTATCCGAATGAAAAAAACACAGGTGTGTATGACATGCTTTTCGAAGAATATAAGGATATTTACCGGAACTTGAAGGGTAATATGGCCAATATCAACAAGGTG
>JBJKSK010000488.1:0-6043 GCA_046704125.1 Desulfobacterales bacterium
CCGGAAGGTCTAAATCCTCGGCCACTTCCCGGGCCGCCACCACCAGCGTCGCAGGCAGCGGTGCGGGATCGATCAGCACCCCCTCATCGTCCGCCATTGCGACGATGTCAACATCCCTGGTGGCGCGCTGTATCAGCCCGGTTGCAACCAGTGCCGTTCCGCCACAAACCACCAAGTTGAAATTCGGCGCTCCGGATATGGACAAGCGTCCACTCAATAGCCTTAATGCGGTATCGAATTGTTGGTATTGGTATGACACTGTATCCTCTATTTCGTTATATGCGAACTATATATGACATTTACCGAGAGGGCAAGAAGACTGTCATTCGAGACTTCTTTGCTCTTTCAAAGGACTTTTTGGGACAAAACGTTAGGGCTATTGAGTGATGTGTAACTACTTTCCTCTTTTGGTACGCATGCGGCCCGTTACCGATTACCGTGACACGGAGGTCCTTTGCGGATACAAGGTTCCATTAACGTTTTAAAACCCGCAACATCCCGCTTCTGCTACCGGGGTGACGATTTCAGTTCGATGGCGATGCAGGATTGCTTGGTCTCGATGACGAAATCGATTTCGTGGCAGCCTTGAACGGTCCAAAAATAGAGTGACGCATCCGGCCAAGCCGAATTGGGGATTGAGCCCGGGGATAATAAGCGGCCATGATCGATCATCACGCCCTGTCATAATGCCATGATCAAATGAAATATTTTTACCGATTCGACCCTCCTCAACCTTCGAAACGCTCCGTTTTGGGGGGATTTTGTGGCATCGTTCAAAATGAAGCGATTGAAAAACCATCCGGAAATGTCATAAAACGATCGAAATTCAACACGTGAAAGGAGAGCATCCGTGGCAATCAAAACCAGAGCGGAATACCTGGCGGCCCTTAAAGCCATGCGGCCCAATATCTACAAGTTCGGCGAATTGATCGAGGACGTGACCACTCACCCGGCCACGAAGGGGACCGTGGAAAGCCACGCCCGATGCTACGATGCCGCCAACGATCCGGATCTGGCCGAGATGTATACCGCCACCTCGATCTTTACCGGCGAGAAGATTCTGCGGTGGAATTCCATGATGCAGGATCAGGCCGCGTTGATCGGCAACATGCACTTCAAGCGCCAGAACTACCGCCGCACCGGTACCTGCACCGGGGCGGTGTGCGTGGGCTGGAACGCCATGAACGTCATGTGGGCAATCACCGAAGAGATGGACGCGGAGTACGGCACCGAATACAAAGCCCGGCTGAAAAACTGGATTTTGCATGCCCAAAAGCAAGGTTTGACCGTATCGGGCGCCTTGACCGATGCCAAAGGGAACCGGAGCAAATCTCCCTCCCAGCAGGCCGAGACGGATGCCAACCTGCACGTGACCGAAGTCCGGGACGATGGGATCGTCATCCGCGGGGCCAAGGTGATGATCTGCGGCACGGCGGCGGCACAGGAAATTTTTCTGCTGCCGGGCAGCGGCTACAAGGAGCCGGACAAGGATTACGCCCTGGCCTGCGTGGTGCCCCGGGATATCGCGGGGCTGACCATCGTGGAGGCCCGGCATCCCAGCGACAAGCGCGAATTGGAGGATACCGCCGACGTGGAGGTCCCGGATACGGGCATCACCCAGGGCTGGCTGCTCTTCGACGATGTCTTCGTACCCAATGAGCGCGTCTTCATGTGCGGCGAGGCCAAATATACGGGAAAGCTGATCGGCTATTTTACGGCCAACTACCGCGCCTGCATCGGTGCCTGCGTGACCGGCCAGGGCGACGTCATGATCGGCGCCTCCATGCTCATGGCCCGCGCCAACGGATTGAAGACCAAGACCTTCATGAGCAAGCTGGTGGACATGAGCGTCAACAACCAGGTGACCTTCGGCATGGGTGCCGGGGCGATCGCCCTGGGCAAAAAACACCCGTCCGGCTCCTTTTTCGCCGACCCGCTGACCGCCCATACCAACAAGGTCATGGTGGCCACCCTTCCTTATGAGGTGAAACGCCTGACCCAGGACATCGGCGGCGGCATCGTCGAAACCGGCTGCATGCCCTCCTATGCCGATGTGTGCCATCCGGAATACGGCCCCTTCCTGAAAAAATGTTTGAAGGCCGGGGCCTGCTCGGCGGAATCGCGTTTCAAGGCCGCCCGTCTTTCCGAGTGGCTGACCATCGGGGCCGGGGTGCCGGGGTGCATGCACGGCGGCGGATCCCCGGACGGCGCCAAATTGGTCGTGCGCTTCACCACCCCCATGGAAGAATATGCCGACTACGCGAAGAAGATCATCGGTATTGATGAGGATATAACCGACCCGGAATGATGGGGCGGGAAACGCTGGAAGGAAAGACACGGCGCCGGGCAGCACCCCGCTGCGGCGGCGCCCGTCACCGACCGCCGTCGGCCGAAGTTTTGTTCATCATGCGGTAGGACAGCAGCACCGGAACCAGGGTGAACATCATCACCCCCAGCACCACCACGTTTACCTCCGGAAGCTTCTGGCCCAGGCGGATGGCGCCGAAGATCCACAGGGGCAGGGTATTCTGGGCGCCGGCGGTGAAGGTGGTAACGATCACCTCGTCAAAGGACAGGGCGAACGCCAGGATGCCGCCGGAAATGATGGCCGTGGACAGGATCGGCAGGGTCACCCGCCGGAAGGTGTAGAACGTGTCGGCCCCCAGATCCATGGAGGCCTCGGTCAGGGATCGGGACATGCGCCGCAGCCGGGCGATGACGTTGTTGTAGACGATCACGATACAGAACGTGGCATGGCCGATGACGATCGTCAGCATCGACAGATTGACCCCCGCCACCAGGAAGAAGGAACTCAGCGCCATACCGGTAATGATCCCCGGCAGCGCAATGGGCAGGACCACCAGGAAAGCGATCGATTCGCGTCCCGGGAATCGGTAATAGTGGACCGCGAAGGCCGCCAGGCACCCCAGGCCAAGGGAAATGGCGGTGGCGAACAGGCCCACCCTGATCGACAACCAGAGGGCATCGCGCATAGCCTGGTTGGACCATGTCTCGTGGAACCATTTCAGGGAGTAGCCCGCGATGGGCCAACTCTGGATATTCGAGGCATTGAACGCATAGACGATGATGATCACGATGGGGATGAACAGGAACAGCATGATCAGTACCGTCCAGATCCCCAGAAAGATTCTTGCACCACGGCTTTCCATGGGTGGTCTCCTACATCATCTCGAATGCGCCCAGACGCCGGGCGATAAACAGATAGACCGCCATCACCACCAGCGGCACGGTGGCGAAGGCCGCTGCAAAGGGGATGTTGTTGGCGATACCCACGTTGGCGAACACCACGTTGCCGATGAAGTTCGAGCCGGGTCCACCCACCAGCACCGGCGTGATGTAATCCCCCAGGGTCAGGGAAAAGGTGAAGATGGAACCGGCAATGATGCCGGGCATGGCCAGGGGCAGAATCACCTTGAACAGCGTACGCAACGCCCGTCCGCCCAGATCCTGGGAAGCGTCCAGGTAAGAGCCGGGAATCCGCTCGATGGCCGCATACACGGGCATCACCATGAACGGCAGCCAGATGTAGGAAAACACGATCCACATGGCCCAGTTGGTGTAGCCCAGGTGCGCCCGGGGCAGGCCAACCCCCAGCAGAAGCCAGTTGAGGAGGCCGTTGTGGGCGAGTATCAGCCGCCAGGCGTAGACACGCGCCAGGTAGCTCGACCACAGGGGCAGCAGCACCATCGCGAACAACACCGCCCGCAGCCGGCGGGTGGCGATCCGCGCCATGAAATAGGCCAGCGGAAAGGCAAGGATGCTGTCGGTCAGCGTCACGGCCGCGGCGATGCCGATGGTCCGGAAGGCGATGGTGGTATAGGTGCTGCCATGAAGCAGCTGGCGGAAATTGTTCAGGTTCCAGGAATGGATGATTTCCCCGGTGAAACTGTTCACCGACCAGAACGCCGAGATGAAAAGCGTGGCCAGGGCCGCCAGGTAAATCAGCAACAGCCATCCCATCGGCCACATCAGCAGCAGCGTGCCGCTGACCGCCGGCTTTCGCCAGAACAGACGGGCCAATCGCCGTTTTATCCCGCGCCTCCGGGCACCGGGCGACACTGCGGTTTCCATTGCCATTGGATGCATACCCAGACCGCCCCTGCCGGACGCAGGGGCGGATTCGATGATTGGTTCAGGAACAGCGGAATTACTGCATGACGGTCTGCCAGGCCTGCTGCCACTGCGTCATGTCGGTGCAGTTGTTGGAACCGTTGCCGCACTGTTTGCGCGGGGTTTTCCAAAACTTGATCTTGTTAAAGTAAGAAGCGGGCGCATCGAGGTGATACTTGTGGCAGGCACCCGGCTCGATCTTGTCCATCTCGCGGCAGGCCTTCTGGTTGGCCGGGGTCTCGCCGAAATAGATGGCCTGCTGGGCCTGGACCTTGGGCGTCGAGACATAGCGCATCCACTGGTAGGCGCAGTTGGGATGCGGCGCCTTGGCCGAGAGCATCCAGGTGTCCGACCAGCCGGTGGCCCCTTCCTCGGGAATCGTATCGGCCACGGGCGAACCGGCTGCCTTCAGGGCGTTGGTCTGGTAGGGCCAGGCAGCGCCGATGACCACGTCGCCGTTCTTGAACAGTTCGATCTCATCCGAAGCCAGCGCCCAGTATTTCTTGATCAGCGGCCGTTGCTTCTTTAGCAGGGCCACCGACGCATCGAGCTGCTTCTCGGTCAGGGCGTAGGGATCTGAGATACCCAGCTCGGGGGTGATGGTACATCAGAAAGAGTGCCGCGTCGGCGATCTGGATGGGATTGTCCGGCACCGAAATCCGACCCTTGTACTGATCGCTGTAAATGGCGCTCCAGCTGGTCGGCACCGGGCTCACCTTCTCGGTGTTGTACAGCAGTACGTTGGGCCCCCACTCGTAGGAGATGCCGTAGTGGACACCGTTGATGGTATTGTTGGGCGGTGATTTGAGCTCCGGCAGGAAATTCTCGTAGTCCGGAATCAGCTTGACGTTCACGGGTTGAACAATCCCGCCATAGATCAGGCGCAACGACGCGTCCCCGGAGGCGGACACCAGATCGTATTCGCTGCCGCCACCCTGTCGCATCAGCGCCACCATCTCGTCCGAAGAGCCGGCATACTTGGCGTTCACATGACAGCCGGTTTCCTTCTCGAAGGGCTTGACCCATTCCGGCTGGGCATAGCCTTCCCAGGCGACGATGTTCAACTGGCCTTCGCACATGCCGATGGTATCCGGGTAGTGAGGCTTGACCGGGGCCGCTTGGGCGACCGAAGAAATCAGCAGTAGGCCCGCACAGGCGGAACCGAGCAGAAGTTGAGTGAAGTGTATTCTTCTCATTTTCGTTTTCCTCCCCCAGTGAACGGTTAACTTTGAAGTGCATAGGCGCTCGCCGAATTCCAGGCAACCCAGACCAATTGCCCCTGGCTTACCTGCCCCCTTACGGTAAAACCCTCCAGGTTCTGTTCATGAATGAGCAGCGTTGAGCCATCGTTCAGCTCCACGAAATAGCGCGTGAACATCCCCATGAATTCCGTCCCCTTCAGGATCCCGCTCTCGATATGATGGGTGTGGCTGTCGGAAGCGGGCCTGGCCGGGAAAATCCGGATCTGCTCCGGTCGCACCAGCACCTTACGGCCCCCGCGCTCGAGGATGTTGGAGATGCCCAGAAAATTGGCCACGAACTCGGTGGCCGGCCGTTCGTATAGGGTTTCGGGCGTCCCCATCTGTTCGATGCGCCCGTTGGAAAAAACCGCGATCCGGTCGCTCATGACAAGCGCCTCTTCCTGATCGTGGGTTACATAGATGAAGGTGATATTGATGTCGCGCTGAATGCGTTTGAGTTCTTCCTGCATCTGCTGGCGCAGCTTCAGGTCCAGTGCCCCCAGGGGTTCATCCAGCAGCAGCACCTTGGGCCGGTTGACGATGGCCCGTGCCAGCGCCACCCGTTGGCGCTGGCCGCCGGTGAGTTGGGACGGCAGCCGGCCGGCGAACTCTTCCAGGCGCACCATCCGAAGCGCATCTTCGACCCGACCGGGAATTTCTTTTCGAGCCAC